>CANHFL010000263.1 GCA_947459855.1 Planctomycetaceae bacterium
CCTCGCACGCGGGGGGCCCGCCCGCGGTGCCGGCGCCGCACGCCACCACGCCGTTCCCGTGCACCTGGCGGATGCGCACCAGCGTCGCGCCGGGCGCGCCGATCGCGGCCAGCAGCCGGCGACCGTTCTCCGCCACGCGCTCCTCGGTGTCCGGTTCCCCGGGCGCCTGCGCGATCCCGAGGTTCAGCGAGTCGAACGGCGCGGGGCTGACGCCGCCGATGCGCGTTCCGAACCCGTGCACCACGCCGCGCTCGGCAAGCAGCCGGCTGCGGTAGGTGACGACGCCGTTCGTTGCCTCGACGCGTTCGAGCGATGCCATGCCGCCACGCTACCCGGCTCAGCCCTCGAGCAGCACAAGCCCCGCGAACCGCCCGTCGACCGCGACGAAGAACATCGCGTCATTCGTCTCCATCGGCGGCACCGCCGAGAGGTCGACACCATGGTCCAGCAGGACCTCGGGCGATCCGACCAGGAAGCGCGACCCGGCGACGACCCCTGCGGCCCCGCCCGTGGGCAGCCGCTCGCAGTTCAGCCCGTCGACCACGCGCACCACCCGCATGTCGGCTTCGCGCAGCAGCAGGGACGCGACCGGGTGCCCGGCGCCGCACGCCACCGCCGTGACCCCCCGAAGGAGGTCCGACTCGCTCATCCAGCCGACGGGAAGCACCGACACCATGGGGCGGGAAGTGTACGGACCGCATTCGGGCCGGCCGGGGCTTGCATCCGCTACTCTATCTGCTACAGTACTGGGCAGCCATGACCTACTGGATCCTCAGCGCAGACGGCCGCACCTACGGACCCGCAGACGAGGCGACGCTCCGCCGCTGGATCGCCGAGGGCAGGCTCACCCCCGAGACGCCGGTCGGCGCCTCGCCGGACGGACCGTGGTCCGAGGCGCGCATGATTCCCGCCGTCTCCGACCTCTTCGTGACGGCGGCGCCCACCGGCGCGCACGCGACGGCCACGGCCGCCACGCCGCCCGTCGGGCCCACCGCCGCCGCCTCGCAGGTACCGCCGGGCTGGCCACCGAACGAACTCGCAGTCCCGCTCCTGGTCAGCGGCATCTTCCACCTCGTCTACGGCGTTTCCGCGTTCGGCTCGTCATGCGCCCTCGGCATCACGACGATGGGGCTCGGCTGCTGCTGCGGCGTCCTTGGCATCCCGGCCATCGTGCTGGGACTGTTCGAGGTCATGCACTACTCGCAGCGCACCACGATGGACCCTCAGCGCTGGCTTGACCGCACCAAGATCTTCGCGATCATCGACATCTGCTGCGTCCTGTGGGGCAACATCGTCGCCATCGTGTGCGGCATCGTGGTGCTGACGCAGCTGGATGGCGCGCGGATGCGCCTGGGCGGGAACCCGCGCTGACCCACGGCCGCGCGGCGCCGCGGGCGCTCAGGCGCCCCCGCCCCGGCGGACCTTCCGCCGGAGGGCCACCAGCCCGCGCAGCGCGCCGGCGGCCTTCACGGCGCCCAGTTCCAGCGCGGTCGCGCCCTTGATCGCCGCATCGTGCAGACGGTCCTCGTATTCGTGGGCGGCGGCCGTGGCGGCGACCTTCGCGATGACGGACACTTCCTTCGCCGCGGCCTTCGCGCGCTTCGCGGCCTTCGCCGCCAGGGCACGCGCCTTCGCCGCAGCCTCGGCACGCCGGTCTGCCGCCGATCTCGCCCGTGCGGATCCGCTGCCGTCCGCCGCCACGGGCTTGGTCACTGCAGCCGTCCGCTTCGACGCCTTCTTCTTCGCCATCGCATCCTCCACGCCGACCCGCGGCGCATGCTCACTTCGTCGTCGCGCCCGCAGGCAGGTCCGTCGCCGGGGCCGGGCCCTCGGTCGAGGACGCCACGGTCAGCACCAGCGGCGGCTGGCCCGCGCACTCCAGCAGCACCGTGCGCACCCCGCCCAGGCCGCCGGGCCGGAACGACGCGATCACCGCGACCTCCAGCCGCCCGCCGCCGGGGATCGTCGCGGGCAGCGGCGGGACCGTGCTGACCTCGGTTCCGACGGGCGCGCGCACGCTTTCCACGCGGATGCCGCCCCACGTCCTGTTGTGCAGCGTGAACACCGCGGGCACGCGCACGGCATCGCCGGGTCTGCCCGCCGGCGCGGCGGCCAGGGTCACGCCCACCGCGCGCTCGCCGCCGAACTCGGACATCGGCGACGCGCACGCCGCCAGCAGCACGGCGCACGCCACGGCACCACATGCCACCGCCACGCCACGCACGTGCACGCCGCCGCCCGCGCTCACAGGTTCTCGACCTTCCAGCCCTCGCGGTAGGTGCGGTGCAGCATCTTGCTGGCCTCGGGGCTGTTGCGGAACGCGACGGCCTTCGCGTCGTACTCCAGCACCTTGCCCGGGTCCAGCGAACTCATCGCACCGATCGAGAGGCTCTCGCACATGCGGCCGGCCAGCTCGAAGCGCGAGACGCACGCGTCCTTCTTGCCGTTGATGCACGCCTCGACCCAGTTGTGCCAGTGGTTGGAGCTGCCCAGTTCCTCGGGCTTCATCTCGACCGCCTTGCCGTCGACGAAGACGCGGCACCACGCGTGCTCGATCGGGAACCACAGGATCCCCTTCTCGCCCACCAGGATCACGCCGCCGTCGCCCTTGACCACGTCCTCGCCCTGCTTGCCGCCTTCCCAGCCGGCCGGCAGGCCGATCGCCTTGAAGTCGGGGAACTGGCCGCCGTCGAACCACTTCAGCGTCAGGCCGTCCTTCGAGGTCTTGGGCGTCGGGCCGTACTTCAGCACCACCGACTCGCTCTCTGGGAACTGGTCGCTGGACGCCTTCACCGGGTTGCAGCTGACGCTGAGCGGCATGCCCAGCTCCAGCGCGTAGAACGGCACGTCCAGCATGTGGCAACCCATGTCGCCGAACGCGCCGGTGCCCCAGTCGATCGTGCCGCGCCAGTTGAACGGCGTGTAGCCGTCCTTGAACGGGCGGTTCGGGCTGACGCCCAGGAAGAGGTCCCACGACAGCCACTCGGGCACCGGGTCGCTGCCCTCGGGGCGCGGATTCCCCTGCGGCCACCAGCCGGCCGGGCGGTTCGTCCACGCGTAGACCTCCTTGATCGGGCCCACGACGCCGTCCTTCAGCAGCTTCTCGCCGTAGCGGCGCCACTTGGTGGCGATGCGCTGCGTGCCCATCTGCGTGACCAGGCCGGTCTTCTGCGCGGCCACCTCGGCCAGGCGGCGGTTCTCGTACGCGCCCTGCGCGAGCGGCTTCTGGCAGTAGACGTGCTTGCCCATGTTGAGGGCCGCCATCGAGATCGGCGCGTGCATGTGGTCGGCGGTGCTGCACACGACCGCGTCGAAGCGGTCACCGAGCTTCGCGTAC
>CANHFL010000264.1 GCA_947459855.1 Planctomycetaceae bacterium
CTGGCGCCGGACGCCGAGTGGACGGTCGAGGCGAATCCCGAGACCGTGACCCCCGAGGTCGCCGCGGTCCTGGTGGCTGCGGGCGTGAACCGCGTCTCCCTGGGTGCGCAGAGCTTCGAGCCGGCGCTCCTGAAGGCCCTCGAGCGCTGGCATGACCCGGCGAGCGTGGGCCGTGCCGTCGCGCACCTGCGCGCGGCCGGCGTCGGGCGCATCAGCCTGGACCTGATCTACGGCATCCCCGGCGGGACGCTTGCGCAGTGGGAGTCCGACCTGGACCGCGCGCTGGAGCTGGGCCCCGACCACCTGAGCTGCTACGGCCTGACGTACGAGCCCAACACCGCGATGGCCGTGCGCCTGGAGCGCGGCGAGTTCGCGCCGTGCGAGGAGGACCTGGAGGCGCGCATGTGGGAGGTGGCGTCCGTGCGCCTGGACGCCGCCGGCTTCGATGCCTACGAACTGAGCAACTGGGCGCGCCGCGTGCAGGGGCGGCCCGGCGCGGAGGAGTGCCGCCACAACCTGCTGTACTGGCGCAACCGCGACTGGCTGGCGATCGGCCCCAGCGCATCGGGCCATGCCCAGGGCGTGCGCTGGAAGAACGTGCCGCGGCTCGGCGACTGGCTGGCATCGCCGGGAGCCTCGCCCGCGGTTGACGTGGAGCGTGGCACGCCGGACATGCAGGCCGGCGAGCGGCTGATGATGGGCCTTCGCCTGCGCGCGGGGCTCCCGCGCGACGAGGTCGAGCGGATCCTGGCGCTGGGCACGCGCGGCGGGGCACGGCGCGCGGCGATCGCGCGCGCGGTGGGCGACGGATTGCTGGAGTGGGCCGGCGACGCAGGCCGTGAGGCGCTGCGCTTCAGCGCGCGCGGCGCGCTCCTCGCCAACGAGGTGCTCGCGAAGCTGGTGTGACGGCGTGGTCCCGCGCAGGCGGGGCGGGCCGGATGCTCAGCCGCCCAGGAAGCGCTTGACGCCGCGGATCGTCGTCTGGCGGCCGATCTCGGCGATCGACTCGGTCAGCGGGATCTCCTTCGGGCAGACCTTCACGCAGTTCTGCGCGTTGCCGCAGTCCGCGATGCCGCCCTCGCCCATGACCGCGTCCAGGCGGTCGCCGGCGAGCGTCGCGCCGATCGGCTGCATGTTGAAGAGGCGCACCTGGCTCCACACCTGCGCGCCCTGGAGCGACTCGTCCCACTTGGACGAATCGGACTCCAGCCCGAACTGCGGGCAGGCTTCCAGGCAGCAGCCGCAGGTCATGCAGGTGCTCAGCTTGTAGCGGGTCTCGGCCTGCGCGGGCGGCTCGAGTGGGCCGCGTCCCAGCGACCAGGTGCCGTCGATCGGCACCCACGCCTTGACGCGCGCAAGGTTGTCGAACATGCGCTGGCGGTCGACGGCAAGGTCGCGCACCACGGGGAACTTGGACATCGGCTCCAGCGTGATCGTGCCGTCGGCCTGGACGATGTTCGCGATCAGCGCAGAGCAGCTCTGGCGCACGCGGCCGTTGATGACCATCGTGCAGGAGCCGCACACTTCCTCGAGGCAGCCCGACTCCCACGCGACGGGGGTCGTCGGCTTGCCCTCGGTGGTCGTCGGGTGCGCGGCGATCCACTGCAGCACGCTGATGACGTTGGCGCCCTCGCCGTAGGGGACCTTGAAGGTCTCCCAGCGCGGCTCGCCCGTGGGGGTGTCCTGGCGACGGACCTTCACGAGCACGGTCTTGGTCTGGTTGGACGAGGTGGCGGTGGGGGCGACCATGGTTGGGGGCGCTTTCGGCTCTTGGGCTGGACCGGGGCCGACGGGGGCCTCGGCGGGTGCGTCTGTGCGGGCCGGCCGACGATTCGGGTCGCCGTCCGGCTGGAACTTGTCGGAACAATGATAGGCGCCGTCCGATAGAAGGGGAGCCATGCTCCCCGCCCCCATCCGGCTCTTCCGCCCCGGCGACTGGGTGAAGAACGCCTTTGTCCTGATCCCGCTGGCCTTCTCGGTCGCGGGCGGGGCGGCGCGGCCGGATGGCCCCCGGCTGCATGCGATGTTCGTCGCCACGGCCTTGGCCGTCGTCGCGTTCTGCCTGGCAGGGAGCGGCTTCTACGCCATCAACGACGCGCTTGACGCCGACGAGGACCGCAAGCACCCCGTCAAGCGCAACCGCCCGGTCGCGTCGGGCGCCGTCCCCCCGGGGGCCGCGCTGTCCGGCGGCGTGGCGCTGATCGCGGTGGCGCTGGGCCTCGCCTGGCTCGCGCGCCCCGAGGTCGCGGCGGTCATCGGCATCTACGTCCTGCTGCAGGTCGCCTACAACCTGAAGCTCAAGCGCGTCCGCTTCATCGACGTCGCCACGATCGCCAGCGGGTTCGTCCTGCGCGCGATCGCGGGCGCCCTGGCCATCGCCGTGCCGGTGTCCATCTGGCTGGTCGTGGTCGTCTTCACGCTCACGCTGTTCCTGGGCTTCGTCAAGCGCCTGGCCGACATCCGCGCGGTGCAGCTGGCCCGCGAGCGCGGCGACCTCACCGACTGGAAGCCGCGCGCCGGCTACGACAGCGTCGAGGACCTGAACTGGCTGCTGGCCGTCACGGGCACCGTGACGATCATGGCCTACCTGATGTACGCCCTCAGCGACCACGCGTCCAAGCTCTTCGGCGCGCGCGCGATGGGATTCGCCGTGCTGACGCCGCTGGTGCTGGTGGTCATCCACCGCATGTACCTGCGCGCCAACCTGGGCCTGGGCGACAGCCCGATCGCGACGATGCTGGGCGACCGCAGTGCGCGCATCGCGGCGTTCCTCTTCACGGGCGGCGTGCTGGCCAGCCTGTACTGGCCGGCGGTGGGCGAATTCCTGGGGCGGCTGTTCGGGGCGTGACCGAAATTGGCTTCGGGATAACCCGGGGTGGTTTCCGCGGCGGGGAGGGGAGGCCTTGCCGCGGTTCGCGAAAGGCACCTGGTCGCCATGCGCGCGGACCGAAGGGGGCCTCAGTCGCTCAGACACTTCCCCGCCGGCGCAATGGCGCCGACGGGGACAACTCGCTTGATGAGGCCCCCTCCGGTCCGTGCTCGGCTCTGGATGCCTGCGGACATGTCGTCGCGCTGCAATGGCAGCACGACGATGCCCCGTGGAACGTCCATGGCCAAGCGCAGCGAAAGGGCGCGGCGACCGCGCACTGCCTCAACGCCAAAGCTCAGCGACTGTGCGCGGCAATCGAGCCGTTCCGCGGCCCGTGCCTCAGACTCCCGCCGCCGCCGGCTTCTTCTCCGCCGCCTTGCCGTCCTTCTTGCCGTACGTGCGCGCGCGCGGGGCCACCAGCGGGGCCTCGACGGCCTCCCAGCGGACCTCGCAGCGGCCGGCC
>CANHFL010000265.1 GCA_947459855.1 Planctomycetaceae bacterium
CGTCCACCTTCGACACCTCGAACGGCACCTGCTGCTGCAGCACGCGCACCCAGTCACGGCGCTGGCTCACCTGCGGCGCCACGGTCAGGAAGCGGACGCGCTGCACGTCCTGCGGCGCGCGGCGCACGTGCCGGAACACGAACTGCGTGAGCGGCGTCCAGTCGACGCATGCGTTGCCCCACCAGTGGCCGGCGCCGGGGCGCTCGTAGTACTCGAAGTCCGGATGGCTCATCGCCGCCATCTGGCGGAACATCTCGCGCGCCTCGGAGACGGGCACGTTGTCGTCGGCGTCGCCGTGCAGCACGTAGACGCCGCTGTCCAGGTAGTTCTCCTTCAGCGCCAGCGTGTCGCTCGCCTTGCCGGCGCGGTTCAGCATCGCGATCGCGGGGTCCTCGCCGGTGCCGGCCGAGGTGCCCACGTAGCTCCTGAAGCTGATCCAGCCCGCACTGGGCGCGAGCGCCGCGAACTCGCCGGGGAAGTGCGCGCCCAGCTGCCACGTGCCGTGCCCGCCCATCGAGTGGCCGGTGAGCCACTGCTTCAGCGGGTCGTGCGCCAGGTGGCTGCGCGCGTGCGCGGCGGCCTCGGTGAAGTCGATGCGTCCCCAGTCCTCCCAGTCGAAGCCGTAGGGGCGCCGGTTGGTGGGGCACACGACGTGCGCCTCCTTCTTCGGCTCGTACGCGCCGGCCTGGCCGGTGGCCTCGACGCTGGCGCCATGCGCGCTGAAGAGGATTCCGGGCTTCGGGTCGGACGTGCGCGCGGTCGACGGCACCAGCGCGTAGTACTGCGCGCTGCCGTCGATCGTGCTGGTGCGCGTGACGACGCGGCGGTCGGTGGACGAGACCACCGGGATCTCGATCGGTATGCGGTGGAGCGGGGTGCCGTCGCGCGCGACCAGTTCCACCACCGCCTTCACGGTGGTGCCCGGCTTCGCGGCGCCCAGGCCCTTGGCGGAGAAGAGCGCGGGCAGCGCGACCTTCTTCTCGGTGAGCGCGGGCATCGTGTGCAGCTCGACCCAGGCGTCCTTCTCGGGAAGGTCGCTGGTCACGCGGATGCGCGCGCCGGCCAGCGGGGCATTCGCGGCGTTGATGACCACCTCGGCCAGCGGGCCATCGGTGTCGCGGCCGCTCACGATGCTGGGGAAGAGCGCGTCGCGGTCGCTGATGAAGGCGGGTGCCGGCGGCGCGACGAGCCTGGCGGCCAGGCGTCCGCGACCGACCGAGAAGAGGAACTCGTTCGCGCCGGGCTTCAGCAGCACGGGGATCTGCACGTAGCCGGTGGAATACGGGTCGCCGCCGCGCGGCTCGCCGTTCACGAAGACGCTGCCGTGGCCGGCGGCGTCGAGCAGCATGACGCGGGGGGTGTTGCCCATGCCCGGGCAGGCCGCGTTGCCTTCGACCGTGAAGTGCAGCCATCCGCCCGTGAGCGGCGTGCCTTCGTCGCCCTCGAAGATGCCGGCGGCGTTGGCCTCGACGCGCACCCACTTCGCGGGCTGCTTCGGCATGGAGGGCGTGGCCTTCCCGGGGCCGCCATCGGGAAGGGCGGTGCCCGGCGCAGGCGCGGCCGCTGCGGGCGGCGGCAGCTCGTCGCCGTCCTTCGGCGCGGCGAAGGTGCCCTCGACGATCCGCGCCTCGACGGGGTCCTGGCGGATCAGCGTGCGCGAGGCCGACCGTGGTGCGGGCACGGCGATGCCGAGGCCGCTGCGGAAGACGAAGGGGCCCGGTGTGGCCGCGGGCGTTGCCGGCGCGTCCCCAAGGCAGGCAATGGCGTGGAGGGCCAACGACGCCGCGATCGCGAGTGTCATGGCGCGCAGGGTAGCGGGGGTGCTTTGACCGGCGGCCGACGCCACGGCCCGGGCCACCGGTACAAAAGCGAAGCCCGCGCTTCAGCGGTGACCGAAGCGCGGGCCATGAGGTGTGACACTGTTGGTACGCAGCCGGGTGGCCGCGTGTGTGATGTGGACGCAGGATGCCCCGGCCCGCCGCGATTGGCGACGGGATGCATCCCCGAACATGAGCGATTTCGCGGGAATCAGGCCCGTTTCCCGCGTATTCGCGGGGCGTTACCGCGGCATCCCCGCGTGTCCGCGGGGATCGTGCCGTTCAGGGGGCCCATGCCCCGAGGACGGCACCCAGGTCGGCCCCGTTCACGGCGCCGTCGCCGGTGACGTCGCCGGCCATCGGGTTGCCGCTGCCCCACGCGCCCAGGACCATGCCGATGTCGGCGCCGTCGACGCGGCCGTCCATGTTCAGGTCGGCGGCATGTCGGCCGTTCCGCGCCACTTCCAGCGCGCGCAGGATGCCGTAGCCCTCGACGAACACCGGGTCGGGGTGCGGTCCGATGTCGTCGGACCTGCTTGCCGTCGCGATGATCGCCGCGCGCAGCTGGTCGACGGTGAGCTCGGGCCGTGCCTGCACCACGCACGCCATCGCGGCCGCGACCAGCGGCGTGCTCAGGCTGGTTCCGCTCACCCAGTTGAGGCCCGTCGCGTTGAACGAATCGACCGACGCCGTGGCCACGCCCTGTGCCAGGATCTCGGGCTTCACGCGGCCGTCCGCGGTCGGGCCGCTGGAGGTGAACCATGCCGGCGCGCCGGCGGAGTCGACCGCGCCGCACGTGATCACCTTGTACGCGTCGGCGGGGGCGATGATCGTGCTGGTCGCGGGGTCGGCGTCGTGGCCCTCGTTGCCGGCCGCGGTGCAGCAGACCATTCCGTTCGCGGTGGCCAGGTTGACGCCCACAGTGGTGACGCACGTGTGGCCGTCCAGGTCCGCCTGCGTGTACCAGTCGATGTAGCCCAGCGAGCTGGTGCACACGTCGGCGCCGTTCGCCTCCGCGAACTCCAGGCCGGCGACGTAGAAGTCCTCCTCGATCGGCGTCTCGCTGGGGACGACCTCGGTCTTGCAGAGGACGAACTTCGCCTCGTAGGCCCCGCCCACCAGCTGGCCGGGCAGCCACGCGGCGATCGTGCCAAGGATCCACGTGCCGTGGCGGTGCTGGTCGGTGGGGTCGCCGGGCTCGATGCCGGTGTTGCCGTCGTCGTTGATGAAGTCGCGCTCGGCGATCACCTGCAGCGGGTGCGCCTCGCTGTGGAACGCCTCGTGCGCGCGGTGGAAGCCCGTGTCCAGGACGCCGATCACGACGTCGCGGCCGGTGAAGCCGCGCGCGTGCATCGCGGTGACGCCGATCTGCTGGAGCTGCCCGAACGCCGCGCCGTGGTCGGTGCCGGCGAAGCCGTTGCCTGCGGGGGGCGGCGCTTGCTCCTCGCGCTGCCAGCCGGCGCGGCCGCGGCCGACGGGTTCGACGTGCGCGACACCGGGGAGCGCGCGCAGCA
>CANHFL010000266.1 GCA_947459855.1 Planctomycetaceae bacterium
ATGGGACCGGCTGGTGGCGACGCACGAATCGCGGCGGAAGTCCCGGTAGCGCGGCGCCCCGTCGCGCGCCGCGATCAGAACACCACCTGCAGCTGCGTGATGAAGCTCGCGTTGTTGTCCGCGTCGGCGATGCCCAGGCCGCCCGCGATGCTGCGGATGCCGTTCACGTTTCCGCCGCCGAACGGAACCACGACCTTCGACGTGAGCTTGAGCCGCTCGCCCTCGAAGAAGAAGTTGATGCCGGCCTGGGCGATCCACTCGACGGGCACGTCGCTCATCCAGCAGGCCTCGACGAAGCCCTCGATGCCGGGCGCCACGAAGGTGCTGGCCTGGATGTTCGCGCCGTGGTTCCAGCCGAGCTCGGGGGCACCGACGGCATCGCGCATGTAGGCATACTGCCCGATGAGCACCGTCTCGCCCAGCAGGATGCGGCCGTCCACGGTGACGCCCTGCGCGGACGGGGTCGCGAGCGAGACTTCGGGCGGCTGCTGGTTCTGCGCACGGCCGTTGCTCATGCAGAGGCCGAGGCCAAGCACCACGCCGGGCGCGTCGCCGGGCGCGCCGGAGGTGCGGGTGATCTGGTCCCACGTTGCGCCCCACTTCATCTCGGCGCGGCCCGACACGGCGAACGAGAGGTTCTGCTGCGCGTTCCAGCCGGGCTGGATCGCGTTGATCTGGTTGAAGACGGCGCCGCACGCGCGGAACCAGTCGCCCGTCCAGCCGATGACCGCGCCGGGCTGCTTGCCGGCGCCGAAGCGGTAGTTGAAGATCGAGTAGTCGCCCAGGGTCAGGTTCATGGAGCCGACGTAGTCGCTCTCCAGGTCCCACGGCACGTTGAGGATGCCGCAGCCGATGGCCCAGCCCTCTCCCAGGTCCTTGCGGATGCGCGAATACACCAGCCGCAGCGAACCGGGCACCACGATGAACCGGTTCGACTGCGACGTGTATGCGAACGCCGCGAGGTAGGTCAGCGTCGGGTCGTACAGCTTGCCCGAGAGCGCGTACATCACGGTCTTGTCCTCGAAGCCCCAGCGCGTGGTCGTGTCGCTCGGGGCGCCGGTCGCGGTCCCGTAGGCGGATGACGCGACGAAGCGCGTCTGGATCATGCCGGTGAGCTTCATGCTCATGGAACCATCGCCACCGACGAGGCTCAGCCCGCCGCCGGTGACGTTCGACAGGCCGGCGGTCCACTCGCCGGTCAGGTACGACGTCCGCGTCGAGCTGTCCGCAAGCACGTCGCGGACGACCCCGCGCACCTGCTCCGCACGCGCCTCGTCCAGCCACTGGTCGCGCTGCTGCACGCGGATCGCCGCGAGCTCGGCGCGCATGGCGGCAAGCTCTGCCTGGACGTCGATGGGGGGCGGGACGGGGATGGGAAACAACGGTTCGGGAGCGTAACTGACTATCTTCCTACCGTGCCCCCCGCCCGACCCGAACCCACCCCGCGCCGCGATGGACCCGGCCACTGGCGACGCTGGGCCCTGTTGGCCGCCTACGTGGTCGCCTACGGCGGCTTCATCGCCGTCGCGGTTGCCGCGCCGGGGCTGCTCGGCACGCGCATCGCGGGCGGCCTCAACCTGGCCGTTGCGTGGGGCTTCGGGCTGATCGTGCTTGCCTTCGTCGTGGCGCTGGCCGCGCTCCGGCTTCCGGAGGATCGCTGACATGGACCAGGCCGCGGGCACGGACTGGCTGTCGGTGGGCGTCTTCGGCGCGTTCACGGTGATGGTGCTGGTGCTGAGCTCGCTGCTCGGGCGGCGCGCCTCGAGCGTCGGCGGGTACTTCGCGGCGCACGGGCAGGTCGGGTGGTTCGTGAACGGCATCGCGTTCGCGGGCGACTACCTCTCGGCGGCCAGCTTCCTGGGCATCTGCGGGCTGATCGCGTTCTGGGGATTCGACGGGTTCCTGTACTCGATCGGCTACCTGGCAGGATGGATCGTGGCGCTGCTGGTCGTCGCCGAGCCGATCCGGCGCCTGGGCAAGTTCACCTTCGCCGACGCGCTGAACGCGCGCTTCGGCTCGAAGACCGTCACGCTCGCGGCCGCCATCAGCACGCTGGTGGTCAGCCTCTTCTACCTGGTGCCGCAGATGGTGGGCGCGGGCGCGCTGATCAAGCCGCTGCTCGGCCTGCCGCAGTGGGTGGGCGTCGGGCTGGTGGGCGTGGTGGTGACGGTCATCGTCACCACGGCGGGCATGGTGAGCACCACGTGGGTGCAGTTCATCAAGGGCGGGTTGCTGCTGGCGCTCTGCGCGATCCTGGTGGCACTGATCCTGGGCCGCGGGTTCGAGGTGCACGCACCCGGTCCGGCGCGCGAGGCGCCGGCGCGCGGCGTCGGCTCCGTCTCCGGGCTTCCCGCGTGGGCGGTGCCCGGCGCCGCCCACGATGCCGACGGCCTGGTCCGCACCGAGGGCGCGCGCACGGGCCCGTTGGGTCCCGTCGAGTACCTGCGCGTCTTCAGCGACAGCGAGATCGCCGCGTGGCGCACGACGAAGTCCGCCGGCCCGGACGGCAAGGCAGTGAGCACCGCCGCACCCGAACTCATCCGCGGCGACCTGCTGCTGCAGCCGGGGAACAGTCCCGCCTTCAAGGGACTCCGCAGCGGCAGCGTGCTGGACCGCGTCGACTTCGTCTCGCTGATGCTGGCGCTCTTCCTGGGCACCGCCAGCCTGCCGCACATCCTGATCCGCTACTACACCGTGAAGGACGTGCGGAGCGCGCGCCTGAGCACCGTGGTCGGGATCGGCGCGATCGGCACCTTCTACGTGCTGACGCTCTACCTGGGCCTGGGCGCGATGACGGGCGGCATGCTGGACACGTCGGACAGCAACATGGCCGCGCCGCTCCTGGCGCGCAGCTTCGGCAGCGTGCTCTTCGCGCTCATCTCGAGCGTGGCGTTCTTCACGGTGCTGGGCACGGTCAGCGGCCTGGTGCTTGCCGGCAGCGGCGCGGTGGCGCGCGACCTGGTGACCACCGTCATGGGCCGCACGCCCGACGAACGCGCGCAGGTGCGCATCGCGCGCATCGCGTCGGTCGGCCTGGGCGCGGGCGCGATGGCGCTGGGCCTGCTCTTCAAGGACCTCAATGCGTCGTTCCTGGTGGGATGGGCGTTCAACGTGGCGGCCAGCGCCAACCTGCCCGCCCTGCTCATGGCGCTCTTCTGGAAGCGCGCGACGAAGCAGGGCATCGCGGCCGCGATCATGGTGGGGCTCTGCTCGAGCCTGGCGTGGGTGCTGCTCTCGAAGGACGCGTTCGAGAAGGTCTACGGCCTGCCCGGCGCGGACGCGCTCGTGCCCTTCAGCCAGCCGGCGCTGCTGACGATCCCGCTGGGCGC
>CANHFL010000267.1 GCA_947459855.1 Planctomycetaceae bacterium
GCCAGCAGCGCCGGTACCCAGTGCCCGTTCGGCAGGTGCGCGGGGAAGTTGAACGGACCGATCACGGCGACCGCGCCAAGCGGCTTCCACGCGCAGACGTTCGTGCGCGTCGCGTTCGCGGGAATCTCGTAGCCGCGGATGCGTGCCAGCACGAAGTCCTCGAGCGTGACCGCGACCTTGTCGGCCAGCAGGCCCGCCTCCTGGCGGCTCTCGGTGAGCGTCTTCCCCGTCTCGCGCGTGATGAGCCGCGCGATCTCCTCGGCATGCGCCTTCGTCACCTCGGCCCAGCGCCGCAGCAGCGCCGCGCGCGCATCCATGCCCAGGTCACGCCACGCCGGGAACGCGGCCCGCGCGCGCTCGACCGCGGCCGGCACCCCTGCCGCCCCGTCCTCGCCGCGCCAGACCACCTCGTCGGGGTTCGCGGGGTTCCGCGACTCGATCGCCGACGCACCGTCGGTCACGCCTCGCCCTTCCCGTCGACCGGGGTCACGCCGACCACCGCGCCCGGCACCGCGCCCAGCGCCTCGGCGTCGCCCGCGTCCAGCCAGATCCTCCCGTCGCGCACCGCGTACGGCGCGCGCGTCGCACGGAAGCCCACGCGCGCGTCCGCCCAGCAGCTCACGAAGCCGATGCGGTCCGGCGTCCCGCCCGTGCCGCCCAGCGGCATCGTCACGGTCGCCTTCACCAGCGGGATCTCGTCGCGGTTGGCCTCCAGGTACGGGCCGCCGTCGAACGGATCGCAGCGGTCCAGGTAGACGAAGCCCTGCCGCTCGAGCATGGCGCGCGCGGGGCGCGTCTCCTCGCCCACCTTGCCGATCAGGTTGCGCGCCTCGGCCGGCAGGATGCTGGCGTAGATCTCCTCCTTGGGCAGGAGGCTCGTCATGAATTCCTTGCTGTGCTGACAGAAGGCGTCGGCCTCGGCGTAGCTCAGGTTGATGAAGCGGCGCCCGAAGAACTCCCAGAACAGCGTGTGGCTGTCCGGCGTCAGCGGGCCCATCAGCTCGGCCAGGATGCGAGGCTGGAACAGCTCGCGGTGCAGCCCGACGAAGTGGAAGCGCACCAGGCTCAGCAGCGATCCCAGTCGCTGGCGGTGCCCGCGGTAGCCCGGCGCCAGGATCAGGCCTCCAAGCTCGCTCGGGCCGCTCTCGTCGGTCATGACCTGGAACGTCGTGTGCACCGCCCCGCTGTTCAGGTCGCGGCTGAAGTGCTCGCGCCGGCGCACCTGCAGGAATATGTGCGGCTTGCCCTGCCACGCGACGCGGCAGAGCAGCGAACTGGTCCCGATCACGCCGCCCGTCTCGGTGTCCTCGAGCACGAACATGAACTGCCGCTCGCGGTCGTCCGCGGCCTCGCCGTCGAAGCTGCGCCGGCTCTTCGCGATCTTGGACGCGATGATGTCCTTGTCCGCAGGCAGGTTGATGAAGTGCACCATCTTCGCGAGCTTGAGCAGCGTCGCGGCGTCGTCCGTCATGGCTGGGCGGATGATGAACATGGAACCTGACCCTCTATCGGCTATTGAAGGCAGGGGTGCCGCCCGGAACACCGGGAGGAACGGGGTTTCGGCGCATTATCCGGGCGTGAACCGCGGAAAATGGGGACGTCCGGACCCTTCCCCTACTTCTCCGCCACCCGCCCCATCGCCCGCTCCAGGATCTCGAACACCGGCCCCCACTGCTCCGGCTGCATCACGCCCACCGGGGGCAGCATGCGCAGGTGGTAGGGGCCGTGGCCGCAGTAGAAGGCCATCACGCCCTCCTCGAAGGCCGCATTCATCGTCTTCAGGATGCGGTCCTTGTCGCCGCCGAACGGCGTCATCCGGCACATGCCGCCGGTGCCGCCGACGTACTGCGTGCTCTCGCGGCCGAACGCATCCTTCACGGGCGTGAACCACGCGGGCCGCTTCGCGACCAGCGCGTTCGCGTGCTCGCGGAACGCCGCGTGCAGCTTCGCGTTCTTCCCCTGCGGGCCGTAGTAGCCGCCGTCCCGCATCGTGCGCAGCGCCTCCAGGCCGACCTGGAACGCCGACGTGCTGGCCGTGAACGTGCCGCTCAGCAGGCCCGGCTTCGGATTCATGTCCGCGGCGAACAGGCACGCGCACGCCTGGCTCATCTTGCCGATCGTCACGACGTCGATGTACTGCCCCAGGTCGAGCCGCTCGAAGCAGAACATGCTCTCGGTGCGGCCGAAGCTCTGCACCTCGTCGTCCCACACCGGGATGCCGGCGGCCTTGCACGTCTCCATCAGCGCCACGAAGAACTCGCGCGGCGCGACGTTGAAGCCGCCCTCGCCCTGCACCAACTCCATCACGAAGCACGCGTGCTGGCCCGGGTAGCGGTGGATGTACTGCTTCAGGTGCCAGACGGCCATCTCGATGGACCGCGCGCCCATCGAAGGGTCGTAGAACGGCATGTAATCGACCAGCGTCGAGAGCGGGATCCCCTGCCGGTAGGCCGCGGTGTCGCCGATCTGGCTCATCGTGATCGAGCGCCCCATGAAGCAGTCCTGGAACGCCAGGATGCGCGGCGCGCCGTTGGTCTTCTGCATGCAGACCTTCAGCGCGGCCTCGTTCACCATGCAGCCCGAGTTGCTCACGAAGCAGTGCGCCAGGCGGCTCGAGCGCTTCGCCTCGTCCACCAGGAAGCCCGCGAACGCCACGCTGTCCTGGTTGCTGGTCAGGTTGCCCTGCATGCACAGGTCCGCGAGCGACGCGCGCAGGGACGCCGCCACCATGCGCGGATCACCGTGCCCGAACATGTGCACGCCGATCCCGTTCAGCATGTCCCACTTGACGCTGCCGTCCAGCAGCTCGACGAGCGGGCCGTTGCCCAAACCGGTGCCCAGGTACGGCATCAGCGGCCCGCGGCCGCGGACCTCGGCGGTGCGCGCCAACGCGGCGTCGAACGCGGCCTTGCGCGAGGGGTCGGCCGGCCGAGCGCCGGTCAGCGCGGACTGCGCGGACTTCAGCTCGGCGACGATCGCGTCGACGTGCGCGGCGATCGCGGGGCTCGCGGCGATCGGGTTCGGGAGGGACGAGACGGCGTTCGAGGCAGCGGTCATCGCCGCATCGTACGAATCACGCGCCCACGGTGCGCAGCAGGACCAGCGCCGCCAGCTGCGCGCGGTCCACCAGGCTGGCGATCTCCACGAACTCGTCCTCGCGGTGCAGGTTGCCGCCGCGCACGCCCAGCGTGTCGACGCACGGCAGCCCGGCAGCCTGCAGCAGGTTGCCGTCGCAGACGCCGCCGGTGCGGCCGAACGGAAGCTCGCGGCCCAGGTCGCGGCTGGCGGCGGCCACGCGCCCGGCCAGCGCCCGCA
>CANHFL010000268.1 GCA_947459855.1 Planctomycetaceae bacterium
ACTCCAGCCGTTCCGCATCGACCATCGGCAGGTCGTCGACGTGCACCTCCAGGCGCACCCCGTCGACGCCGCTGCCTGGTTCGTGCACGTAGGCCAGGCGCGCGGCGGATTCCGTGCCCAGCGGCAGCTCATCGGGGAAGCGTGCCGCCAGGTCCGGGTCGGGCGCGGACTGCAGGACGTCGGAATCGCGCATGAAGAGCGATCGCGGATCCTGGGATTCGGCGCGGCGCCGCCAGCGTTCGAACGACGGCAGGCTGTGGACCTCGGCCGGAACGCGGGCATCGAAGAACGCATGGATGGCCGGGCCGCCCGCCAGCAGCCCGCGCTCGCGGCGCTTGGCCTCCATGGCCTCGACCCGCGCCAGCAGCTGGCGGTTGTGGCGCACGAACGGCGCGTCCAGGTCACAGTCCCCCTCCACCAGCGCCGCCTGGATGAAGATGGTGCGCGCCTCGGCGGGCGCGTCGGGTCCGTACGGCACGCGCCGGCGCGCGACGATCGGCAGGTCGCCGAACGAGACGCGCTCCCACGCGGCCACCTGCCCCGTGGCGCGCACCCAGTGCGGCTCGCTGCGCACCCGCTGCACCAGGTGCGGCGCGATGCGCTCCACCCAGTCGCCCTGGACGCGCGCCAGCATGCGGCCCCAGCGCCTGGTGGTCTCGACGATCTCGGTTGCAACCACCCAGGTGGGCGTGCGGCGCGCGAGCGTGGAGCCCGGGAAGATCGCGAAACGGGCACCGGACGCGGTGCGGTAGTCGCCGTCCTCGGTGCGCATCCCCAGCTGCGAGACGAAGCCCGCCAGCACCGCGCGGTGAACGCGCACGAGGTCGCTCTCCTCGCCCAGCGGCGGCACGGCAAGCCGCAGCCGGTCCGCGAGCACCCCCCGCAGCTGGTCGACGAGGTCCGTCCACTCGCGCATGCGCTGGTGCGACAGGAAGTTGCTGCGCGACCAGCGGCGCAGCGCCGAGGAACCGAGCGCCGCCGACTCGGCCCGCCATCGCCGCCAGAGCCGGAGCATCGTGCCGAAGTCGCTCTCGGGGTCGCGGAACGCCGCGTGCGCGAAGTCGGCCTCGCCCTGCTTCATCGGGGGGCGCTCGCGCGGATCCTGGATCGAGAGCGCCGCCGCCAGCACCAGGCCCTCGGCCAGGACGTGCTCGTCGGCCGCGGCCATCAGCATCCGCGCCAGGCGCGGGTCCACGGGAAGCGCGGCCATGCGCGCGCCGAGCGGGGTCAGTGCGTGACGCCGGTCGAGCGCGCCCAGCTCGACGAGCGTCTCGGTGCCCTCCGCCACCAGCCGCGGGCTGGGCGCGTCCAGGAACGGGAAGTCCGCCACCTCGCCAAGGCCGAGCGACTTCATCTGGAGGATCACGCTGGCCAGGTTGGTCCGGAGCAATTCCGCGGACGTGAAGGCCTCGCGGGCCTGGTAGTCGGATTCCGCGTACATCCGGATGCAGATGCCTGGGCCGACGCGCCCGCAGCGACCCCGCCGCTGGTCGGCCGAGGCGCGCGAGACGGGTTCCACCGGCAGCCGCAGCACGCGCGTCCGCCCCGACCAGCGCGCGATGCGTGCGACGCCGGTGTCGACGACGAAGCGGATGCCCGGTACGGTGACGGACGTCTCGGCGACGTTCGTCGCCAGCACGATGCGGCGTGCCTTCGAAGCCTGGAACACGCGGTCCTGCTCGCCGGCAGGCAGCCGCGCGAAGAGCGGAAGCACCTCGCACCCGCGTGCCGCGGGCATGCGCGCCAGGGCGTCCGCGGCGTCCAGGATGTCGCGTTCGCCGCCCAGGAAGGCCAGGATGTCGCCAGGGCCCGACTCCAGGCATTCCGTGATGCCGCGCAGCGCCGCATCGACGATCCCCTGCTCCGGCGCCTCGGCGGGCTCGGGGCGCCAGCGCGTCTCGATGGGATGCAGGCGGCCGCCGACGGCGACGATCGGAGCGCCGCCGAAGTGTGCCGAGAAGCGCTCGACGTCGATCGTCGCCGACGCCACGATCACCTTGAGGTCTGGGCGGCGCGGCAGCAGGCGCTTGAGGTACCCGAGCAGGAAGTCGACGTTCAGGCTGCGCTCGTGCGCCTCGTCGACGATGATCGTGTCCGAGCGCAGCAGGAGCGGGTCGCGCTCGATCTCGGCCAGCAGCACGCCGTCCGTGACCACGCGGACCAGCGATCGCGCGCCCGTGCGGTCGTCGAATCGCACCTTGAACCCGACGACGTCCCCGAGCGTCGTGCCGAGCTCGGAGGCGATCCGGGCCGCGACGCTGCGGGCGGCGATGCGGCGCGGCTGCGTGAGGGTGATCGCGCCGTCGACGCCCCGGCCCGCCTCCAGGCAGATCTTGGGCAGCTGGGTGGTCTTGCCCGAGCCCGTGTCGCCCGAGACGATCACCACCTGGCTGCGGGCCAGCGCGGCGGCCACCTCGGCGCGCGCCTGGGCGACAGGCAGGTCCTCGGGATACGTGACCGCGGGCACGGCCTGGGCGCGGGACGCCCGCCGCGCGGCGCTGCGCTGCAGTTCGGCCTCAAGGGCCCCCAGCGCGGCTTCCACGGGTCGACCGGCCCCCAGCGCCCGCCGGACGCCGTGCAGGCGACGCCGGAACAGCGACCGGTCGGGGCCAAGGCACCCGTCCACCAGTTCCTCGAGGCGTCGGATCCGATCGGTCACGGCGGGCGGATTCTAGGTCGGCCTGTATCCTTGTCCGGCCCGGGCGCTTAGCTCAGCGGCAAGAGCGCTGCTTTTACACAGCAGTGGTCACTGGTTCGAATCCAGTAGCGCCCACTTGCACGCCCGAACATCGGCCCCACGCCCGCGATGAACGCATCCCACCCCACTGCCACGATCCGCCGCCTCCGAGCCGCCCTGGCCGGCCTGGCCGCCGCCGCCTTCCTTGGCGCCTGCGGCGAGATGATGATCGAGCGTCAGACCGACGGCATCCAGAAGGCGCGCGTGGACCGCGAGGCCGTCAAGACCGTGCAGGTGGACGTCGACCCGATCATGCGCGGGACGGTGGCCGCCGACACGGGGCTGGTCGGGTTCGATCCCGTCGTCGTGCGCGGCTACGGGATCGTCGTGGGCCTGCGCGGGACGGGCAGCCGGCAGATGCCGGCCGACGTCCGGGCGTTCCTGATCCAGGAACTGTCCAAGCGCGGATTCGGCAGCGGCAACCCCGGGGCGCCGCCGATGTCGCCGCAGCAGCTCCTCAACAGCATGGACACGGCGGTCGTCGTGGTCGAGGGGGTGATCCCCCCCGGCGCACCGAAGGGATCCACGTTCGACGTACGCGTCTACGCGGCGCCGGGCACGTCCAGCAGCAGC
>CANHFL010000269.1 GCA_947459855.1 Planctomycetaceae bacterium
GCGACGCCCTCGGCGACTCGGGCTGTACGCTCATCTACAACGACATCTGGTACTGCTGGACCGCGCCGGCCACCGAGACCGTCGAGATGTCGACGTGCACGAACACGACCTGGGACACCAAGCTCGCGGTCTACGCAGGCTGCGGCTGCCCGGGGGCGAATGCATCGCTGGCCTGCAACGACGATTCCTGCGCGCTGCAGAGCAAGGTCTCGTTCGTCGCCGCCGCCGGGCAGCAGTACATGATCCGCCTGGGCGCGTACTCCAACGGCGGCACCGGAACCGGCACACTGACGATCGCCGCGCTGCCGCCGCTGGCCGACGTGACCAATCCCGCGAACAACCATCGCTACATCGCGGTGAACGCCACCAGCTGGAGCGCAGCGGAGGCGTACGCGGTGCAGCTGGGCGGGCACCTCGCCTCGATCGGCGACGCCGCCGAGAACGAGTTCGTCCGCGTCAACTTCGGCACGCTCGGCGGCACTTCGCGGCGCATCTGGATCGGCTTCAACGACAATGCCGTCGAGGGCACCTTCGCGTGGTCGGACGGATCCGCCGCCGCGTACACCAACTGGAACGCGGGCGAACCGAACAACGCCGGCGCCGGCGAGGACGTCGCCGAGTTCCTGGGCGGCCTGGGCACCTGGAACGACATGCCCGATTCGGGCGGCAGCTACGCGCACATCGCGGTGATCGAGTTCGGCGGCCCCGCGTGCCGCGCCGACCTGAACCGCGACGGCCGCGTGGACGGCGCGGACCTGGGCGAGGTGCTCGGAAGCTTCGGGCAGTCCGGCGTGCCGGCCGACATCAACGGCGACGGCATCGTGAACGGCGCGGACCTTGGCGAGGTGCTCGGCACCTTCGGTCAGTGCCCCTGAGCGGTCAGGCGCTCGACCTCGCGTACCAGCGATTCGATGCAGTTGGCGGCATTCTCGGCCGCGCCGTTGCCCTGCTTGCGCAGGTCATGCGCGGTGCGCAGCGCGTGCGTGAGCTTGCGCAGGCGCCGGATCTCGTCGCGGAGCTGGGTTTGCTCGTGGTGGGCGTGTTCCATGGCTGGGTGTCTCCTCTGGGTCCGGATGCGTCCCGAAGGTTCATACGGCGCCTGCAGGCGACTTTCTGCAGTGGTTCGATATTCCCCCGCGCCCGCCCCGGGCTAGCCTGCCGCGCGTGACCGGCACCGCCCTGCGCCCCCCGAACGCTGCCCGCAGCCTCCTGCGCACCGCCTGGTTCGCGGTGGCGCTGCTCTGGCCGGTGGCGATGCTGAACTACCTGGATCGCCAGATGCTGGCGTCCATGAAGTCCTCGGTGATGCACGACGTGGCGGACGTCGCCACCGACGCCAACTGGGGCCTGATGCTCGGCCAGTTCAAGTGGGTCTACGCGTTCCTCAGCCCGCTGGGCGGGCTGGTCGCGGACCGCTTCGGGCGCCGGCTCACGATCGCGTGCAGCCTGTGCGCATGGTCGGCCGTGACGTGGTGGACGGGCAGCGTGACCACGTTCCACGAGCTGATGTGGGCGCGCACGCTGATGGGCGTGAGCGAGGCGTTCTACATCCCGGCCGCGCTGGCGCTCATCGCGGACCTGCACGTGGGCGCGACGCGCTCGCGCGCGGTGGGCACGCACCAGACGGCGATCTACGTGGGCATGATGGCGGGCGGGTTCGGCGGGTACGTCGCCGACTCGCCCGACCTGGGGTGGCGCTGGGCGTTCCATGCGGCAGGCATCGTGGGCATCGCCTACACGCTGCCGCTGGTGCTTGGCCTGCGCGCGGCCGAGCGGCGCGTGGCGGCGCTGGGTGCGGGCGGCGCGGCGGGGGACCGTGCGGGGCCGGGCGACCCCGCGCCGCGCATCGGGGTGATCGCCGGCCTGCGCGAACTGGTCACGAACGTCCCTTTCCTGCTGCTGGTCGCATGTTTCACGCTGCCGGCGCTCCCTGCGTGGGTCGTGCGCGACTGGATGCCCGCCATCCTGAAGCAGCAGTTCAACATCGGGCAGGGCGTGGCCGGCGTGTCCGCCACGCTGTACACGACCATCGCGATGCTCTTCGGCGCGGCGCTCGGCGGTTGGCTGGCCGACCGCTGGTCGCGCCTGACGCCGGCGGGGCGCGCGTACACCAGCGCCATCGGCATCGCGCTGCTGGTGCCCGGCCTCTTCGGCGTCGGCAACGCGGCGACGCTCGGCATGGCGGTGGTGTTCCTGGCGGTCTTCGGGCTGGGCTGGGGCTGCTTCGACACCAACAACATGCCGATCCTCTGCCAGCTGGTTCGGCCCGAGCTGCGCGCCACGGGCTACGGCCTGATGAACCTGGTGAGCATCAGCTGCGGCGGCATCGCCGACTGGGCCTTCGGCGCCATGCGCGACCGTGGCGTTCCGCTCAACGTGGCGTTCGGCGTGTTCGCGGCGTTCGCGGTGGTGGCGGTGGGTGTGATGCTGCTGATCGCGCGGCGCGTGCGTTCGGCGGGTACCGCCTCACTCTTGCGGTAGCCGCCACGTCGTCAGGTGCGCGGCCGCCACCAGGCCCGCGATGATCGCGCCGCCGATGTGGCCGCGTGCCTGCGGTCCAAGGTCGCGCGCCAGGGTCAGGAACGAGGGCAGCCACAGCAGCGCGAATCCGCCGATCATGCTGCACGCCTGCACCAAGCCGACGCACGCGCCGGTGCTGCCGCGCGGGACCTTGCACACCGCAGCGGCCATCGCCACCGGGACGGCCGACGCACCCAGGCCCATGGCGGCCACCAGCACCACCGCCACCGCAGTGCCGAAGTGGACCGGCGCCAGGACCCACGCGACCATCGCCGCGAACGTCAGCGCCGTCGCCGCGCGCAGTGGGATCACGGGGCCCGTCCGCGCCGCGACCAGCGCGACCGCCGGTGCCCCGATGCCCGCGGCGACCTGGAACGCGGTGGTCACCAGGCCGCGCTCGCCGTCCGGCACGTTCCACAGCGCGCGTGCGACGAACTCGTTCCACAGCCCGCTGAACGACCAGAGCGTGCCGCCCAGCATGAACGCGGCGAAGCAGCAGATGCGCACCTCGCGGATCGCCAGCAGGCGCCAGGGCGGCAGGCGAGCCTCGCCCGACGCGGGTGCCGGCGCGGCCGGTGCCGCGGCCACGCGGCTGCGCGTCAGCCACACCACCAGCGCAAGCGGGAGCGCCAGCGCCGGCAGCAGCGCAAGCGAGTAGCGCCAGCCGCCGTCGTCGGGCAGGGCGTTGCCCACGCCCGTGCCGATCGCGCCGGCGATGCCCATCGCGAAGGCAAGCAGGCCCACCGCGACCGGGAACAGGCGCGTGCCCACCAGCCGCGCGGCCAGCGC
>CANHFL010000270.1 GCA_947459855.1 Planctomycetaceae bacterium
GGTCTCGCCCAGCTGCAGCTGCGTCCCGATGAGCGGCAGCCGCGTGGTGGCGGCCGTGCGGTCATAGTTCCACCACAGCGCGGCCGCGAACGCGCCGACGACCGCCAGGAAAGCGATCGCAGCCAGCGGATGCTGCGAACGGATCGCGTCCGACGGGTCGGCCACCTTGCGTCCGTCCACCATGCTCAGCCCGATGAGCTCGCGATGCGTCATCGTGTGCACCGCCAGGCCCGCGAGGTGCGCCATGACCGAGGCGACCATCGCGTAGGCAAGGACCTCGTGGATGTCCTTCGCGGCCTTCTGTCCAAGGCCGAGCATCACGCCCGTCACGACGAGCCCGCAGACGATCGCGAACATCGCGAAGGTCGCCATGGCCGCGCCGGGGTTGTGGCCTGCGTGTCGCTCGCCCTTGCCCGTCAGCGCCGCGCGCATGTACCGCGCGACGGCCCCCGGCCCGAACGCGAAGGACGCGAAGCGGGCATGCCGCGACCCGACGAAGCCCCACACCATGCGCAGCCCAAGCGCGAGGCCGATCACGAGCCCCAGCATCGAGTGGACGGGGAACAGGGGACTCTCTTCGCCAGCTCCCAGCGCGATCGCCGCCGCGGCCACGAACCCGCCGGCGAACACGGCGTGGAAGGCGCGGATCGGAAGGTCCCAGATGAGCACGCGTGGCATGGGGAAGGCCTCTTTCTGAAGCTGTTCGGTCCGGACCGTCTCAGCGCGACAGGCGCACCATCCTGATCGACCGTATGTTCACCACGGCTTCACCGGCCTTGCCGTTTGCGCGCAGCACCGCGCGGTGCGCGCCGGGCTCCAGCTCGACCTGCGCCAGCGTCACGGTCCGGTAGGACTGCCAGCCACCCGTCGCGGGCACGGTGAACTCCGGCGCGCCAGGACCGTCCTCGATGTCGAACTGGATGCGCGAACCCGCCGCGGCGTCCGCACAGGCGATCTCGGCGTCGACGCGGTAGCGCCCGCCCTGGTCCGCGCCGACCCCGATCGGCCACGCCGCGGTCGCCGCCGGGTCCAGCCAGTACCCGATGTTGTGCTGCACGTCGCCGATCACGCCGACGCGCTCGACGCGGATCGACGGGCCCGCCAGCACGGCGTCGTGCGGCGTAAGCGCCAGCGTGCCGTCGTCGGCCGGGAACACCAGGAACGGCATCGGATCGACGCCGCCCGCCAGGTCCAGCTGCACCACCGGGCAGGTCGCGTCGGCCGGCTTCGCGGGCAGCTCGACCACCAGCCGGCCCGCCTCGCGGTCGCTCGCGGCGGCGCGCAGCGGTGCGTCGCTCCCAAGGAGCCGTGCCGCGCGCACCGCGCCCCTCATCGGCACCACCAGCCGGCCGTTCGCGGGCCACTCCCAGACGTGCAGGTACAGCACGCCCGGCTTCTGCGTCGCGCGGCCCCAGGCCAGCCGCTGGAACGGGCTCGCGGTCGTTCCGTGGATCGCCTCGCCGTTCACGCGCATCCACGCCCCGACGCCGCGCAGCGTCGCCGCGGCCTGCGCGGGCACGCGGCCGTGCGCGTCGGGCCCGATGTTCAGCAGCAGGTTGCCGCCCTTGGACACGATGTCCGAGAGCAGCTGCACCACCGTGGCGGTGTCCTTCCAGTGCATGTCGTGCGCGCTGAATCCGTACGACTCGTTCAGCGTGTGGTTGACCTCCCAGTCCATGCCAGGCAGGCCGGTGGGGGGGACGTACTTCTCCGGCGTGCCGTAGTCGCCGTTCTTGTTCTCCAGCCCGAAGAAGAGGCGGTTGTTCACCAGGATCCCGGGCTGGGCGGCACGCATGTCGCCCATCAGCTGCGCGGCGCCCCACGCCTGGCCCTGGCGCTTCTCGTCGGAGTAGTCGAACCAGATCGTCGCCAGCGGGCCGTAGTTCGCCAGCAGCTCGTGCACGTGGCCGCGGACGTAGGCCTTGTAGCGCTCGTGGTCGCGCGGGTGGTTGTCCTTGGGGTAGCCGGGCAGCGCCATCTCGTAGGTGTCGGGGTGCTGCCAGTCAAGCAGCGAGTAGTAGAAGCCGGGCCGCAGTCCGCGTGCGCGCATCGCATCGGCGAACTCCCGCGCGACGTCGCGACCGGCGGGCGAGATGTTCGTGCTGAGGGTGATCGGGTTGCCGACCGAGTACGGCTCCTTCGAGTTGAAGAGCGTGAAGCCGTCGTGGTGCTTCGACGTCATGATCGCGTAGCGCATGCCCGCGTCGCGTGCCAGGTCGGCCCACGCGTCGGCGAAGCCGGCGTCCGGCTGGAACAGCGGCTTCATCTGCCGCGCGTACTCCGCGCACGGCACCGCGGCCCAGTTCTGGATCCACTCGGCGTAGTGCTGCTCGTAGCGCTTGCCGTCCCAGTACCCGCCGGCCGGCGAGTACAGGCCCCAGTGGATGAACATGCCGAAACGCGCCTCGCGCCACCAGCGCATGCGCGCGTCGCGGTCCGCGGCCCAGAGCGCGATCTCCCGGGCTTCGGCGGCGGCGGACGTGGCAGACGGGGCCGGCCCGGCGGTGGCCGGCGTGGCGGGCGACGCCTGCTGGGCGAACGCAAGCGCAATGGCAAGGTGGGCGCTGGTCATGTGCGCAGGGTAGGGCGGGAACCAACTATCTTCCTGCCATGGATCCCTGCACCACCTGCCGCGACGCCCACGCCTGGCTGCGCTGGATGACCGGTCGCACGCTGGCCGCGTGCGAAGCCCTCTCGCACGACGAGCTGCACCGGCCGTTCCCGATCGGCATCGGCAGCGTGCATGCCACCCTGGTGCACCTGGCCGGCGCGGAACGGATCTGGATCTCGGTGCTGGAGTCCGACGACGCCGGTGTCGTGATGCCCGCGCCCGCCGACCTCCCCGACCTGGCCGCCATCCGCGCGCACCTGGCCGTGTCGCGCACGCGCTGGGACGCCTACCTCGCGCGCCTGACGCCTGCCGAGCTGGCTCGCGTCGTCGAACGCCACCGTGACGGCCGCACCTTCCGCCAGCTTGCGTGCGACGCGATCATGCAGGTGCCCACCCACGCGCTTTACCACAATGCGCAGCTCTCGTTCATGTTCCGGTCGATGGGCCACGCGCTGCCGGATTCGGCGTGGATCGGGTGGGGCCGCGAGCGGGTCTGATTCAACCGGCCCCGACGCGCCGCGCAGCCCGAAGGCAGGGCGGGATCCCGGCGCGGGGCCGCTTGGTGGCCACTCCGGCAAGTCTCCGTACCTAGGCTTCGCATCGCAGATGCCCCCCTCCCATCGAACGTCATCGCGGAACGTGTCAGCCCTGCGGCCCGGTGCCGCTGCCCCGGCGCCCACCGCATCGCCCGTCGCCA
>CANHFL010000271.1 GCA_947459855.1 Planctomycetaceae bacterium
CTGGTCGCAGACGAAGCAGAAGAGCGCGATCACGATCATGGTGAAGATCACCACGCCGGTCGAGTTGATGACCTCGCGGCGCGTCGACCAGTTCACCTTGCGCATCTCGCCCTCGGTGGCGATCAGGAAGTCGACGGTCTTCTCGTTGCGGCCGAGCGCCCAGAAGGCGAACGAGCCGAGACCGCCCAGGAACACCAGCGCCACGGCCGCCGCGACGTACTTCGCCGTCGCCGTGCCGCCCGCGCCGAGCTTCTGCCAGATCCAGAAGGTGCCCTGCGCCAGCATCAGGCCGAAGCCGGCCGCGGAGACGATCCGCGTCCAGTAGCCCTGCCCGCTCTTGTAGATGGCCTCGGATGCCATGGGTGGTTCCTTCCGTTTCGAACACGCCAGGAGTGACTTGAACACTCAACCTGCGGATTTGGAATCCGCTGCTCTGCCAATTGAGCTACTGGCGTATGGATCGTCGCGGGCGCGCGGGGACGGATCCCCTGCGCGCCGCGGCGTCACTTGCGCTTGATCTTGTGCAGCGTGTGCTTGCGAAGGCGCGGGGAGTACTTCATGAAGCCCTCCTTCACCTTCTCGGAGATGCCGCCCTTCACCCGGATCTCGGTCCGGTAGTTCAGGTCGCCGGTCTCCGTGCACTGGAGCCACACGTATTCGCGGTCGAGAGCGCGCTTTGCCATCGTTCGTACCTCGGTTCGGCGCGTTCCCGGGGCCCGTCGCGCGGTTCGCGCGCGACGGGCCCGGGACGCGGTTCAGTCAACGTCAGGCCAGGATCTTCGTCACGACGCCGGAGCCCACGGTGCGGCCGCCCTCGCGGACCGCGAAGCGGACGCCTTCCTCCATCGCGACGCCCTTGTCACCGAGGTCGACGACCATGGTGATGTTGTCGCCGGGCATGCACATCTCGGCGCCCTTGAGCTCCGCGATCTGGCCGGTGATGTCGGTGGTGCGGAAGTAGAACTGCGGCTTGTAGCCCTTGAAGAACGGGGTGTGGCGGCCGCCCTCCTCCTTCGTGAGCACGTACACCTGCGACTCGAACTTGGTGTGCGGCTTGATCGAGCCGGGCTTGCACAGCACCTGGCCGCGCTCGATGTCGTCCTTCTCGATGCCGCGCATCAGGCAGCCGACGTTGTCGCCGGCGATGCCCTGGTCGAGCGTCTTCTGGAACATCTCGACGCCGGTGATGGTCGTCTTCTGGTTCGGGCGGAGGCCGACGATCTCGACTTCGTCGCCGACCTTCACCACGCCGCGCTCGATGCGGCCGGTGCACACGGTGCCGCGGCCCTTGATGCTGAAGACGTCCTCGACGCTCATGAGGAACGGCTTGTCGACCTCACGCTGCGGCTCGGGGATGTAGCTGTCGATCGCCTCCATGAGCTTCGTGATGCACTCCGAGGCCTTGGCGTCGCCGGGGTTGGTCAGGGCCGGGAAGGCCGCGCCGCGGACCACCGGGGTCTCGTCGCCGGGGAAGCCGTACTTCGAGAGCAGGTCGCGCACCTCGACCTCGATGAGGTCCAGGAGCTCCGGATCGTCGACGAGGTCGATCTTGTTCAGGAAGACCACGATCTTGGGCACGCCGACCTGGCGGGCCAGGAGGATGTGCTCGCGGGTCTGCGGCATCGGGCCGTCGGCCGCGCTGACCACCAGGATCGCGCCGTCCATCTGGGCGGCGCCGGTGATCATGTTCTTCACGTAGTCGGCGTGGCCGGGGCAGTCGACGTGCGCGTAGTGGCGGTTCGGCGTCTCGTACTCGACGTGCGAGGTCGCGATGGTCACGATCTTGGTCGGGTCGCGGCGGCCTTCCGACTCCGAGGCCTTCGCGACCTGGTCGTAGGCGACCGGCGCGCTCAGGCCCTTGGCGGCCTGGACGGCGGTGATCGCGGCGGTGAGGGTGGTCTTGCCGTGGTCGACGTGGCCGATCGTGCCGACGTTGACGTGGGGCTTGGTACGCGTGAACGTTCCCTTTGCCATGGCTGTGTGTGCTCCGAGAGAGAGGTGTGATGCGCGCGGTGCGCGTCGTGGGACGAAACGGCCGCGCTTCTGGACGAGGGTGACGGGTGCGGCCGCGCCCGTGCTACCCAAGCCACCGAAGGGGATTGAACCCTCGACCTCACCCTTACCAAGGGTGTGCTCTACCACTGAGCTACGGTGGCCGACGATGAAAACGCCGCCCGTTGTTCGAGCGGCGGAGAGGAAAGACTACCGGGAAACGGGATTTCCGACAAGGCCTTCGGCCCCTCCCGGCCGACCGGTTTCGGGCTGTGCGGGCCCAAGGTCCCGAGAACCGCCCGCAGGCCGATAAAGGGCCCGTCAGCGCTGGTCGAGGCCCCGCACCCGGATCTGGCGGGCGCGCTCCAGGTCGTTCAGGTCGGTCCACTTGGACTCGACGGTGACGTGGCCGTCCATGAAAAGCATGGCACAGACGTCGCCGACGTAGCGGAAGTCGATCTCGCAGTCCGGGGTGTCGGGCTTCCACGCGGTGTCGACCAGCGGGATCGTCTCGCCGGCGCGCGAGTCCACCAGGTACATCGACTGGTTGGGGCGGCGGATCGACGCGGTCGTGTACCAGTTGCCCTGCGTGCCGGACGGCGCGCCGGTCGGCGGCGTCGCGTCGAAGAAGTCGTTCGCCGCGAAGTAGCCCAGCTGGCCGGTCTCGGTGGACGACGCGCCGGGGCCGAACGGGCGCGGCAGGCTCGCCGTGATGTCGTCGTTCGACTTCAGCGGCTTCTTCATCTCAACCGTCGAGCGGAACGGGTTCTTCTCGATCGAGTCGGACGCGACGTACGCGTAGTAGTCGGGCGAGTCGAAGCGGTAGTCCCACGTCGGGCTCGGCACCTGCGTGTCCTGCAGGTCGTTCAGCACGATCGGGCCCATCTTGTTCACGGTCCACAGGATGTCGGTCCAGCTGCCCTTGCGCAGCGGCCCGATGTTCGGGTTCACGCCGGCCGGCGACGCCGTCCGGACGAGCCCCTTGCTGAACGCGTTGTTGGTGTCGTCGAACTGGCTGGGGAGCACGTAGTCGCGGTTGTCCAGCGAATACGCGGTCATCAGCGCGCCGATGGTGCGCAGGTTGCTCTGGCTGGTGACCAGCTTGGCCTGGTTCCGCACCAGCCCGAGCGCGGGCACCAGGATGCCCACGAGCACGGCGATGATGGCGACCACGGTCATCGCCTCGACCAGGGTCAGGCCGCGGCGGGAGGCCGGGCGGGGCGTTCGGCGGGAGGGGCGGGCGTTCGGGTTCGTCACGGGGGTCTCCTGCGGTCCCAGACCTATACGGAAGCGGCGGGCCGGCCTGTTGCCTGCC
>CANHFL010000272.1 GCA_947459855.1 Planctomycetaceae bacterium
ACGCTCTTCCGATCTCCCTGCGGAACGACGCCGTCGAGCAGCACCCGGTGGTGCGCATGGTGGCCGAGCTGTTCGACGCCGCGGTCGTGCGCGTCGATGCCGCGGGTACGCTTGGCCAGAGGCCATCGGAACCCGCCGCGGACGGCGACCCGGAGGCGGGAGACACCGATGTTTGACAAGCTGAAGGCCGCCGCCGGCGTCGCTGGGCTCCTGAAGGACCTGCCGCGCATCAAGGCGAAGCTCGACGAGACGAAGGACCAGCTCGGGCGCGTGCAGTGCACCGGCCACTCGGGCTGCCGCACGGTGCGCGCGATCTGCAACGGCCGCATGGAGATCGTCTCGGTGCAGGTCGAGGCGGTCGCGATCGCCGACGCCGCCACCGACGATGGCCGTGCGCGCCTGCAGCAGGCGATCGTGGACGCCAGCAACGACGCGATGCGCCACGCGCGCCGCGAGGCCGCCACGCGGCTTGCGGACGCCGCGCAGGAGCTCGGCCTGCCCGTGCCGCCCCAGCTCCTGGCGCAGATCTCGAACCTCTGACCGACCGACCGTGCCCCCCGAACGCCCCAACCCGGCCTACCCCGAGTGCGTGACCCGGCTGATCGCCGAGTTCGCCGCGCTGCCGGGCATCGGCCGGCGCAGCGCCGAGCGATTGGCGTTCTTCGTCCTGAAGAGCCCGGAGCCCGAGGCGATGCGCCTGGCGAAGGCGATCGCCGACGTGAAGCGGCAGATCCGCCACTGCGGCGTCTGCTGGAACCTGACCGACGTCGACCCGTGCCCCATCTGCCGCTCCGAGGCGCGTGACGCGTCGACCGTGCTGGTGGTCGAGCAGCCGAAGGACCTGATCAGCCTGGAGCAGACGGGGAGCTACCGCGGCATCTACCACGTGCTCATGGGCCGCATCGACCCGCTCGAGGGCGTCGGTTCCGAGGCGCTGACCGTCAAGGACCTGCTGCTCCGCGTCGACGACCCGAAGGCCAACGCACGCGGGATCCCGGTGCGCGAGGTCATCCTGGGCATGAACCCCGACATGGAGGGCGACAGCACCGGCCTGCAGATCGCCTCGGAGCTGGCGCGGCGCGGCGTGCGGGTCACGCGGCTGGCGCGCGGGCTGCCTTCCGGCGGGCAGATCGAGTTCGCCAGCAAGGCCGTGCTTGCCGACGCCATCGCGTGCCGGCAGGAGCTGTGAGCGTGCGCATCGAGCAGGGCCAGCGCCTGCGGACCGGCCAGCAGCTGCGGATGGTGCCGCGCATCATCCAGTCCATGGAGGTGCTGCAGCTGCCGGTGGCCGAGCTTCGCGAGCGCCTGGCGCGTGAGCTGGAGCAGAACGTCGCGCTCGAGGCGGTCGAGCCGGGGATCGAGATGGACCTGGTGCGGCCGGACCCCGAGCGGCCGATCGGCGCGGACGATCCCAGTGCCGAGGGCTTCGAGCGGCTGCGCGAGATGGAGCGGAGCTACGGCGACATGCTGGACGGTGACGATGCGCCGCCGCGCTCGCGCCGCCACGACGGCGAACGCGACGCCAAGATGGACGCGATGGCCAACACGCCGAGCCGCGGCGAGACGCTGGCCGAGCGCCTGCTGCACGAGTGGCGCATGGCCGACGTGCGCCCCGAGCTGCAGGCGCCCGGCGAGGCGATCATCGAGTCGCTGGACGCCGACGGCCTTCTGGACGTGCCGCTGGCGACCATCGACGAGGAGCGGGGCGGGGGCCGCTGGGGCGCTGCGCTGATGGAGCGCGCACTGGCGGCGTTGCAGGCGCGCCTGGAGCCTCCGGGCATCGCAGCGCGCGACGTCCGCGAGAGCCTGCTGCTGCAGATCGACGCCGTGCTGAGCGGCCGCGAGGGACATGCGCCGGTCGGCGACGCGCGGCAGCCCTGGAACGACGCGCGCACGCTGGTGGCCGACCACTGGGACGACCTGCTGGAGAACCGCCTGCCGCGCATCGAGCAGCGCGCGCACCTGCCGATGGCGCGCATCAACGCCGCGCGCGACGCGATGCGCCGCCTGCGCCTGGCGCCGGGCCGCGAGGTTGTCGACGCCGGCGTGCAGCCCGTGTTCCCCGACGTGGTGGTCGAGTACGACGCCGACCGCGATCGCTACGTGGCGGCGCTGGCCGACGGCGGACTGCCCGTGCTGCGCGTCAACCCGGTCTACGAGCGCATGGCGCGCGACGGCGGCACCGATGCCGCGGTGCGCGAGTTCGTCGGCACGAACGTGCGCAGCGCGGAGTGGCTGATCGAGGCGCTGCAGAACCGCCGCAGCACGTTGCTGCGCGTCGTCGAGGAGGTCATCAAGCGCCAGCGGCCGTGGTTCGACGAGGGCCCCGAGGCGCTGCGGCCGCTGGAGATGACCGAGGTGGCCGACGCGCTGGGCCTGCACGTCGCCACGGTGAGCCGCGCCGTCGCCGGCAAGTGGATGCAGACGCCGCGCGGGATCGTCGAGCTGCGGAGGTTCTTCTCCGGCGGCGCCGAGACCGCCGACGGGGAGGGCGCCAGCTGGGAGGCGGTGCGCGGAATGGTCAAGGACATCGTGGACGCCGAGGACAAGGCGCGCCCGCTCTCGGACGAGGCGATCGCCGCGGCCCTGCGCGACCGTGGTGTGACCCTGGCCCGCCGCACCGTGGTCAAGTACCGCGAGCAACTGGGGATTCCCTCCGCGCGCCACCGCAAGGTGCACGGGACCTGAACATCCCGCGGGCTTGGCTGCCCCGGGCGCGGGCTACACTGCGCCCATGACCTCCGCCGCCGTGCAGCCCAACGCCGCCGCCGCCGCCACCCGCAAGATCTGGATGGACGGCCACCTGGTCGCACCCGCCGACGCGAAGGTGTCGGTCTACGACCACGGCCTGCTTTACGGAGACGGGGTCTTCGAGGGCCTGCGCGGGTACGGCGGCCGCATCTTCAAGATGGACTCGCACCTGCGACGCCTGGAGGAGAGCGCCGAGCGCATCCGGCTGAAGATCCCGTACTCGCGGGGCGAGCTGGCGAAGGCGATGAAGGACACGATGGCCGCCTGCGGCATGCCGGACTGCTACATCCGGCTGGTGGTGACGCGCGGCGCCGGCACGCTCGGCCTGCACCCGTTCAAGTGCCCACGGCCCGGCGTGATCATCGTCGTGGACACGATCCAGCTCTACCCGAAGGAGCTGTACGAGAAGGGGATGAAGGTCATCGTCGCCAAGCGCCCGCGCATCCCCGCGGAATGCCTGGATCCTGCCATCAAGAGCCTCAACTACCTGAACAACATCCTGGCCAAGATCGAGGCGATCGACGCCGACGTCCTCGAGGCCATCATGCTGAACAC
>CANHFL010000273.1 GCA_947459855.1 Planctomycetaceae bacterium
CCGGGGCCGACCACCAGCACGCGCCTGCAGCGCAGGCACACCTGCGCCAGCGCGCCGAAGAGTGCCGAGTCGTCGGGCCTCGCCCGGCCGAAGCCGCCGGAGAACGACTTGTCGTGCACGCGGAACGTGTCGTGCAGCTCTCCCAGGTCGATGTGCGCGGCGGTGACGGCGGACAGTTCGACGCCGTCCAGGAAGCGGACGCGCGCGCCTTGGTGGTCGAGGAAGACCACGGCGGCGTCGTGCGAGGCCTGCAGGCCGGCGCCGGCGGCATGGATGATGGTGGGTTCGATGCTCATGCCCGGATGGTGCGCGCCGACCGGCGCGCGGTCCACCCCTGCACGCGCGTACCCCGACGGATCGCGTGGATCGCGTGCGCGGCGCGGGGATCCCTCCCCTGCGCGGGCGGCCGTCAGCCCAGCGCCAGGCGGCCGCCGTCCACCGGCATGTTGACGCCGGTGACGTACGACGCGGCCGGCGAGGCCAGGAACGAGACGACCGCGGCGATCTCCTCCGGCGCGGCGAACCGGCCCATCGGGACGGAGCGCATCGCGTCGGACTCGACCTCGGGCAGCGTCATGCCGGCGCGGCGCGCGCGGCCCTCGAACAGCGCCTCCAGGCGCGCGGTGCGCGTGAAGCCGGGCATCACGGTGTTCACGGTGATGCCGTACGGCGCCAGCTCCACCGCCAGCGTGCGTGCCCAGTTTGCCACCGCCGCGCGGATGGTGTTCGAGACGCCCAGACCGCGGATCGGCGTGACGATGCTGGTGGACGCGATGTTCACGATGCGCCCGTAGCGCGCCTCGCGCATGCCGGGCGCGAACGCCTGCACCAGCGCCTGGTTCGCCAGCACGTGCATCTCGAATGCCCTGCGGAAGTCGTCCGCGCCGGCCTCGATGGCGCTGCCCGCCGCCGGACCTCCGGTGTTGTTCACCAGGACATGCACGGTGCCGGCGGAGCGCAGGTGGGTCTCGGCGGCGAAGCCCACGTCCTTGGCCGACGCGAAGTCGACCTCGACCGTCCAGTGCTTCTGGCCGCAGGGGCGGGGCATCGCCTCGAGCGTGCGCACCAGGCCCTGGTCGTTCCGGCCGCAGGCCGTCACCGTGGCGCCGGCGGCCGCCAGCGCGATGGCGCTCGCCTTCCCGATGCCCTGGGTGGCACCGCAGACGAAGGCGTGCTTGCCGGCAAGCGGGAGGGAAGCGGCTGCGTCGTGGGCGGCTGTCATGGCGACCCAAGCGTATCCACTACGATCGCGTCCCATGGCGACGGGCAACGACCGCAACCCGCCTGGCGGGCAGGACCCCGCGCGCGACGTGCCGGCCACGACGGCCGGCGCGGCGCCCGAGCGGTCGCCGCTCGCGGACCCGGTCGAGCGCCGCCCGATCACCCGCATCGGCCCGTTCGAGATCCGCGGCGTCCTGGGCGCCGGCGGGTTCGGCCAGGTCTTCCTGGGCGTGCAGCACGACCCCATCGAGCGCCAGGTGGCGATCAAGGTCCTGCGCGGGCCGCTCTCGACGCCGCGCATCGCTGAGCGCTGGGACCACGAGCGCCGCGTGCTGGCCGCGCTCGACCACCCGAACATCGCGCGCATCGTCGACGCCGGCGAGCTGGCCGACGGCCGCCCGTGGATCGCGATGGAGTACGCGCCCGGCCTGCCGATCAACCGCTACTGCGACCAGAACCGCCTGGAGATCCCAGACCGCGTCGCCCTGATGGCCACCGTGGCCGAGGCGATCGACTTCGCGCACGAGAAGGGCGTCGTGCACCGCGACATCACGCCCACGAACATCCTGGTCGCCGTCGACGGCGGACAGCACGTGCCGAAGGTGATCGACTTCGGCATCGCGAAGGTGCTGGGCATGGGCACGATCGGCGGCGACACCGACCAGGCGCTCGGCACGCCCGGCTACATGGCCCCCGAGCAGTTCGTGAGCGCGGGATTCGACGCCGACGCGCGCACCGACGTGTGGGCGCTCGGCGCGGTGCTGCAGACGCTGCTGATCGGCGCACCGCCGGGCGCCGACCCCGAGTCCGGCACCTGCGACGCCTTGGGCCTTCGCATGGGCGATGCCCGCCCGATCGCGCGCCACTACGCGCTGCTGCCGGCACGCGAACGCGAGCGCGTGGCAACCGACCGCCGCACCACCCAGCACGCGCTGCAGCGCATGCTGGACGGCGACCTGGGCGCGGTCGTCGCGCGCTGCCTGGACCGCGACCGCATGCGCCGCTACCGCGACGCAGGCGCGCTGGCGAAGGACCTGGGCCACTGGCTGGCGCGTGAAATGGTCGACGCGGTGCCGCACACGCTGGCGTATCGGCTGCGCTGCCTGCGCCGGCGGCGGCCGATCGGTGCGATGCTCGCGGGCGCGCTCGCGCTCTCGCTGATCGTCGGTGGCGGTGCGAGCGTGGCCGGCTGGATGCAGGCCTCGCGCCTCCTCACGAAGGCCAGGGAGGCCGAGGAGCGAAGCGCCCGGGAGGCCGCCGAGGCGCGCGCCGCGACCGACTACGTCACGCAGCTCCTGGAGTCGGCCAGCGTCGACACCGCACCCGAGGGCGCGCGCCTGAGCATGCTGGAGCTCATGCAGCGTGCCGAGCGCGACGCATCGACCATGCTCGCCGGCCGCCCCGCCACCGAGGCGGCGGTCCGCCTGGGCCTGGGCCGCGTCTACACCACGCTGGACATGCTGCCCGACGCGCAGCGCAACCTGGAGCGCGCCGCGAAGGCCGCAGCCGAGGCGTACGGCGGCGCGGACGCCGGCAGCGCCGCGATCGACGAGGCGCTTGCCGACGTGCACCGCCTGCGCCGCGACTGGTCGACCGCGCACCGCCTGGTGGCGGCGGCGCAGGAGCGGCTGCTGCCGATGGCCGGGCAGCACGAGCAGGAGCTCGCGCGCAACCGCCTGGCCGAGGCGTCGATCCTGGTGGACGAGGGCCGCGCGGACGACGCGTTGGCGGCCCTGGACGACGCGGAGCGCTGGGCGCGCGCCGCGACGCCGCCCGACATGCGCGCGGTGGCGTCCGCCGACTGGTACCGCACGCTTGCGCTGCTCGACGTCGGCCGATGGGACGAGGCGCTCACGGCGGCCGAGCGCAACCTGCAGGCGAACCGCGCGCTGCTGCCGAAGGACCACTGGTGGATCGCCGAGAGCCATAACGGCCACGCCGCCGCGCTCGCCGGCGTGGGACGGACGGCCGACGCGGTGGCGGAGTCCCGAGCCGCGATGCCGGCGCTCGAGCGGTCGCTCGTCGCCGGATCGCTGCCGCTGAGGCGTGCCTACGCGCGCGCGGCGTTCGTCGAGGAGCGCGCC
>CANHFL010000274.1 GCA_947459855.1 Planctomycetaceae bacterium
CCAGCGTCGCGCTCTTGCCGACCTCCAGCGTGCCGTAGCGGTCGCCGCAGCCGGCCAGCTCGGCGGCCATCCGCGTCACGGCCTCCAGCGCGCGCCCACGGTCCAGCCCGTACGCGACGGCGGTGCCGCACTGCGCCGGCAGGTGCCGCGCGTGCGCGGGCTCGCCGCCCGTGCATATCGAGAAGCGCAGCCCGGCGGCCGCCAGGCGTGCCGGCAGGACGTAGGGCGCGTCCACCGCATCGCGCTCTCGCAGCGGCAGGCGGTGGACGCCGGTGACTATCACGGGCACGTCGCGTTCCTTGAGCATCGGCGCCAGATCCGCGGCCGCGGTGCCTCCGACCAGCGTCATGCGGTAGCCGCGCCGCGCGCACCACTGCAGCGCCGCCTGCGCCTGCGAGGGCCACGCGGCCTCCACCAGCAGCGGCTCGGTGCCGGCCAGCACGCCGCGCATCGATTCGAAGCGCACGTCCTGCGGCAGTGCGGGATCGGCGCCACGCGCGCGCACGTAGGCCTCGGCCTGGTCGAAGAAACGGTCGATCGCGGCCAGCACCTTGTCGCGCGCCTTGCGCTGCTCGTCGGCGGGCTTCTTCGTGGCCGTCGGCGGCAGCACGTCCATCAGCGGCCAGCGCAGCACCATGCCGGCGTCCGGCCGCACCGTGCGGTCGGTGATGGTCCAGCCGTCCAGGCGCATCGCGCTGGCGTGGCCCGCCAGGACGCCGCCCTCGGGGAACGTGTGAACCATCAGGATGCCCGCGTTGCGCGCCACCGGCGGCAGGTCGCTGTCCGGGTTCGTCGCCGTCGCGGCGCGGATCTCGGGGTGGAAATCCCCGAATTCACGCGTGTCGTCGGTCGCCTCGACCTGCGTCGTCTCGATCAGCCCGAGCGTGGTCGCGGACTCCCACATGCCCGGCGTCACCACCAGGCCCTTCGCCTCGATCACCTGCGCGTCGGCCGGGATCAGCTTGGCGTCGGCGGGTTCGGGGCCGATGCCGAGGATCTGCCCGCGGTCGAAGACGATCCACCCGTCGGCGATCGGCAGCGCGCCGGGCACGCAGGTGCGGATGTCCACGTGCCGCAGAGCGACCGCGGTCTGCTGCCGCGGTGCGGGGATGACGATCGACTGCGCGTGCGCGGCGGCGGAAAGCAGCAGGACGGCCGCGTTGATCATGGCGTGCGTGCGGTTCATCGGTTGCCTCCTGCGCCGGCGGTCTCCTCGAAGATGGCGGCCCAGACGTCGGCGTCCGAGCAGCCGCATTCCCCTTGGCGCGCGCGCACGGGGTCCACGCCCGCGCGGATGCGCGCCAGCACGGCGTCCTCGCGCAGCGCGCGCATGCGCGCAAGCAGCGTGCCCGCGCGCTCCCGGGTGGGCGGCGCGTCCGGCGGCGGCTTGCCCTCGTCGGAGCCGCTGCCCTTGCCACCACCACCACCGTCGCGTCCCGGATCGGCCGCGGCCAGTGCCAGCAGCGCGCGCCGCGTCGCGTCGTCGCGTGCACGCATGGCGGCGTCCGTCGCCAGGTCGAACATCCGCTCGCCCTCGATCCACGTCTGCTCGCAGCGCGCGTAGACGCTCAGCGGGTCGGCGCTCCAGACCACGAAGTCCGCGTCCTTCCCGGGCTCGAGCGATCCCACGCGCCCATCGATCCGCAGCTGCTTCGCCGGGTTCAGCGTGACGAGCTTGATCGCCTCCTCGCGCGGCAGGTTTCCGTACCGCACCGCCTTCGCGGCCTCGGTGTTCATGCGCCGCGCCAGCTCGTCGCTGTCGCTGTTGAAGCTGGTGACGACGCCCGCGGCGTGCAGCATCTGCCCGTTCCACGGGATCGCGTCCATCACCTCGACCTTGTACGCCCACCAGTCGCTGAAGCTGGACGCGCCCGCGCCGTGCGCGGCGATCTCGGCCGCGACCTTGTAGCCCTCCAGCACGTGCTGCAGCGTGGCCACGCGGAACCCGAAATCCTGCGCCACGCGCAGGAGCATCAGGATCTCGTCCTGCCGGTAGCTGTGGCAATGCACCAGCCGCGTGCCGGCCAGGACCTCGACAAGCGCCTGCAGCTCGAGGTCGGGCCGCGGCGGCATCGTGCGCGCACGCTCGGCGTCCGGAAGCCGTGCGTACCGCTCCATCGCCGCCGCGTGTTCGCGGGCTCCCTGGAAGCGGTCGCGCAGCAGCTGCTCGACGCCAAGTCGAGAGGACGGGTACCGCTTCTTGCTGCGCGTGACGTTCTCGCCCAGCGCGAACTTGATGCCGCCCGGCGCGCCCGCGATGGGGAAGTCCGCCGCCGGGTGGCCCCACTTCAGCTTGACCACGCTGTTCTGGCCGCCGATCGGGTTCGCGCTGCCGTGCAGCTGGTTCGCGGCGGTCAGGCCCCCTGCCAGCTCGCGGTACCAGCCCACGTCGTCCGGGTCGATCGCGTCGGAGATGCGCACCTCGGCGGTGACGTTCTGCGTCCACTCGTTCACGCCTCCGTCGATTCCCGTGTGGCTGTGGCAGTCGATAAGCCCGGGCGTGACGTGCTTGCCGGCCGCCTCGACGACGTGCACGTCCGCGGGAATCGTGCCGGCCGGCAGCGTGGCGCGCAGGTCCTTGCCCACCGCGACGACCTTGCCGTCCACGGCCAGCACGTCCACGTGCTCCAGGATGCCGTCCTTCGCGACGGTCCACACCGTTGCGTCGTGCACCAGCACCGCCGCGGGCCGGAACCGCTCGCCCACGCCGAAGTCGCCCATCGGGAGCGTGTGCGGGACCGCCGCAAGCGTCGGCCTGGGGTCGAACGGCGCCTTCCTCGGCGCGGAACCGGCGGCGGGGCCGCCCTTCGCCGGGTCCTTGCCGGCGTCCTTGCCGCCCTCGTCGCCGTCCTCTTCGTCATCGGCCTTCGGCACGTCCCCGGTGCGCGCGGCGGCCGCGATCGTCCACGCCGTGCGCCGCCCGTCGGGCGCGACCAGCGCCAGCTGCGCGCCGTCCCCGGCGGCGATCCACGTCCCGCGCAGCGTGCCATCCGCGCCGAACGCGCGACCATCGACCATGAACCCGCCGCGGGCGTCCTCGAACGAGGCACCCTTCGCGCGCGCCTCCTTCGGGCCCTTGCCGGCGTCGCCCGCGTCGCCGGGCGCGGACGCCGGCGTGAACGCGAACGTCACGCGCCTGGCATCCGGGTCCACCGTCACCGCGACCGGCGTGGCGGCCAGCGCGCCGGCGCCTTCCGCCGGGGCGCCCAGTGCATACGTCCCGCGCAGCGGGAAGCGGCTGCGGACGTCGACGTCATGCCGCACCCCCGCCACCCACACCGCGCGCACCTTGA
>CANHFL010000275.1 GCA_947459855.1 Planctomycetaceae bacterium
CAGCCAGGACGTCGTCTGCAACGCCGACATCCTGGTCCTGCGCGAGGCGCTCACGATCGTCGCCCGCAAGCTGGCGATCGTCGTGGACCGCGCCGGGCGCTTCGCCGCCGCGCACCGCGACCTGCCGACGCTGGGGTTCACCCACTACCAGCCGGCGCAGCCGACGACCGTCGGCAAGCGCGCCACGCTGTGGGCGCAGGACTTCGCGGTCGCGCTGGGCGACGTGGAGATGCGCCTGGAGGAACTTCGGCTGCGCGGCCTGCGCGGCGCGACCGGCACGCAGGCCTCGTACCTGGGCCTGCTTGGCGGCGACCGAACGAAGGTGGACGACCTGGAGCGGCGCTTCGCGGCGAAGCTCGGCTGGCCGGCCGAGCGCACGTGGGCCGTCTGCGGCCAGACCTATCCCCGCCTCGCGGACGCGCAGGTGCTGGGCAGCCTGGCGATCGCCGCCGCGGCCGTGCACAAGTGCTGCAACGACCTGCGGCTGCTGGCCAACCTGAAGGAAGTCGAGGAGCCGTTCGAGAAGGACCAGATCGGTTCGAGCGCCATGGCCTACAAGCGCAATCCGATGCGCTGCGAGCGCGCCACCGGCCTCGCGCGCTTCGTGATGAACCTGCAGCACAACGCGCTCGACACCGCCGCCACGCAGTGGTTCGAGCGCACGCTCGACGACAGCTCGAACCGCCGCCTCTCGCTTCCCGAGGCGTTCCTGGCGCTCGACGGCGCGCTGGACATCATGGCGAACGTCCTTGGAGGCCTGGTCGTCTACCCGAAGACGATCGAGGCCCACCTGCTGGCGGAACTCCCCTTCATGGCCAGCGAGGACATCCTGCTGGCCGCGACCAAGCGCGGCGCCGACCGGCAGGATGCGCACGAGGTGATCCGCACGCACAGCCAGGCCGCGGCGCACGCGGTGAAGGCGGAGGGCCGTCCGAACGACCTGCTGCAGCGCCTGCGCGGCGAGCCGATGTTCGCGGGCCTGGACCTGGACCGCGTGATGGACCCGAGGGCCTACGTCGGCCGGGCGCCGGAGCAGGTCGACCGCTTCGTGGCCGAGGTCGTCGAGCCGATCCGCATCCGCTGGCGCGACGCCCTGGCCGCCGAACCCACCCTGCGCGTCTGAGCCCACGAACCATGCCGATCCAGCGCCTTCGCCCCGAGACCACGACCCTCCTGGTGATCGACATCCAGGAGCGGCTGATGCCGACCATCGCCGCCGCCGAACGCGTGGCGACCAACAGCGCGCTGCTGGCGCGGGCCGCCGGTCGACTGGACATGCCGGTGATATGCACCGAGCAATACGTGCGGGGCCTGGGCCACAGCGTCGCCGGCGTGCGAGAGGCGCTCCCCCCGGGAACGACGGTCATCGAGAAGACGCGGTTCAGCGCGATGGTGGACGGCACACGCGACGCGCTGCGCGCGGCCAACCGGCCCACCGTGCTCGTCTGTGGCGTGGAGGCCCACGTCTGCGTGCTGCAGACCGTGCTGGACCTGGTGGCCGGCGGGTGGACGGTCTTCTACGCCACCGACGCGATCAGCGCGGGACAGGTCGACCAGGTGGCGCCCGCGTTCCGGCGCATGGAGCGCGCGGGCGCGCTGCCCACCGGCACCCTGGGCGCCATGTACGAACTGATGGGCGACGCCGCGCACCCCGCGTTCAAGGACGTCCTGGCGCTGGCCAAGCAGGTGCAAAAGGAAGCCTGACGCGCCACGGGGCGCGTCAGGCAGGTTTCCGGACGGGATCGTGCCGAGGCGTCAGTCCTTGTCGCCGCCCTCGGAAGCGTCACGCATGTTCAGGACATCCTGGCGGACGGCCTGCGCGCACTCCTTGATCTCCTGCATCGTCTTGCGGACGCGCGTGCCGGCGGCCTTGTTGCCGCCGATCGCCTTCTTGACGTCGTCGTCGCACTCCGCGATGAGCTTCTTCATGCGCTCGTAGGCTTCCATGGCAGATCTCCTTGGTCTTGAGTTGGCGTTGGATGATTCGTGGCCGGGCGGCAGGGTTGCCGCAGCAGCAGTCTAATCGACCGAACGTCCCAATTTCCGAAAATCGTCCGATTGACCCCCTCTGGGACGCCAAAAACGGGGGTCGATACCCCCTGCAGCGTTCCCGTGCAAGGGATTATCCTGTTCGGATCGGCCCAAGGGCCGCCCCCCTTCGGAAGGACCCCCGTGGCACAGGACTTCATCCTCGATCTGGCAACCCTCGACACGTCCAAGGTGCTCTACGGCAAGGAGCAGCTGGACGAGTTCCTGCCGCAGACCGGGCACATGCGGCACTGCGACGAGATCGTCTGGCACGACCCCGAGTTCACGAAGGGCATCGGCAAGAAGATCGTCCGCCCGGACGAGTTCTGGGTCGAGGGCCACATCCCCGGGCGTCCGCTGCTGCCGGGCGTGATGATGATCGAGGCCGTCGCGCAGATGGCCAGCTTCCTCAACACCAAGTCGGGCCGGGTGCAGGGCTTCCTGGGCTTCACGCGCTGCGACGACGTCAGCTTCCGCGGCCAGGTCGTTCCCGGCGACACCCTGTGGCTGCTCGCGGTGCTGCTCGAGGTCAATCGGCGCCGCTTCATCAGCCACTGCCAGGGCGTGGTGAACGGCAAGCTGGTGTTCGACGGCAAGATCACCGGCATGACGATGTGATCCGCCGATGCCGCTCCCCCCACTCCGATTCCGTCCGATCCTGAAGGCACGGACGTGGGGCGGACAGGCGCTTGCGGGCCTGGGGAAGACGGCGCCCGCAGCATCGCAGGGTCCGTGGGGCGAGAGCTGGGAGATCGCCGACCTTGCGCCGCCCGTCGAGGACGGCGTGAGCCGCGTGCGGGGCGGCGCCTTCGACGGATGCACGCTGACGGAACTGGTTCGTGCGCATCGGCGCGCGCTGCTCGGCACGGTCGCCGCGTGCGAGGGGGATCGGTTCCCGCTGCTGGTCAAGTTCCTGGACGCGGCGCAGCACCTCTCGGTGCAGGTGCACCCCACCGCGGCCTACGCGGCGCGCCACCCCGGCGCACACCTGAAGACCGAGGCGTGGGTGGTGCTGGACGCCGCACCCGGCGCCGTGATCTACCGCGGGCTGCGGCCGGGAACGACGCCCGAAGCCGTTCGCGCCGCGCTGGCGGATGGTTCGTTCCGCCAGCTGCTGCGGTCGCAGCCCGTGAAGGCCGGCGACTGCATCGCGCTGGAGAGCGGCCTTTGCCACGCACTGGGCGCAGGGGTCGTGGTGGCCGAGGTGCAGACCCCCAGCGACACCACGTTCCGCCTGTACGACTGGGACCGCCACGACC
>CANHFL010000276.1 GCA_947459855.1 Planctomycetaceae bacterium
GAAGTACCGGCTGGACGACGACGGCACGCTGCACGCCCCCGAGGGCACGTTCACGGCGGACCAGATCGCCGACATCGACATGTCCAAGTGGATGGCGAAGTCGAAGGCCTGGGTCGTGACCACCGACGGCCGCCGCATCCTGCTGGACGACTACAAGTTCCGCAGCATGCACCTGATCGTCGGCGCCCTGGCCTACGAGCGCTACCCCGAGGCCTGGACCGAGGACGCCCGCGACCGCTCGAAGCTGAAGGACGAGGAAACGAAGTCCGCCGAATCGTGACCCCGCGATCCGTGAACCGCCCCGCAAGGAACGACCGATGCGCGCCACCGCCGAGCCGACCACCGCGATCCCGAAGCAGGACCGCTGCGCCGACCTGCCCCACCGTCCCCGAGTCCTGCTGGGCAAGATGGGCCTGGACGGCCACGACCGGGGCGTGAAGCTGATCGCGCGCGTGATGCGCGACGCCGGCATCCACGTCGTCTACAGCGGGCTCTGGCAGACGCCGCGCAGCCTGGCGATCGGCGCGCGCGACGAGGACGTCGACTGCGTGGCCGCGTCGATGATGTCGAACTCGCACCTGGTTCTGGTGCCGCGCCTCCTGGCAGAGCTGAAGGCCGTCGGCCGCCCGGACATCGCCGTCAACGTCGGCGGGATCATCCCGCAGGCCGACGTGCAGACGCTGCTCGATTCGGGCGTCGCGCGCGTCTACCACACCGGCACGGGCATGGACGAGATCGTCGACAGCGTGCGCGCGTGCGTCAAGCCCTACGCACCGCTCGCGACCGGCACCACGGCCGCCGACCTGGCGCGCCGCATCTCGATGGCGCACGCCGGCACGCTGCCCGCCGGCACGCCGATGCGCCGCCCCGCGCGCGTGGTCGGCATCACCGGCTCGCCGGGCGCCGGCAAGAGCACGCTGGTCGCCGCGATGGCCAACGAGGCCGTCCGCCGCGGCGACCGCGTCGCCGTCGTCGCGTTCGACCCGATGAGCCCGATCACGGGCGGCGCGCTGCTGGGTGACCGCCTGCGCGTCGACTTCAACGCCGTCGACGACAAGGTCTTCTACCGCTCGCTGGCGATCGTCGGCGAGGACTACCGAAGCCTGCCCGACGTCATCGGGCTGATCGGCGCGGCGGGCTTCGACAAGCTCATCATCGAGACCGTCGGTGCCGGCCAGAACGACGTCGCGATCCGCAGCCACGTCGACCGCACCGCGGTCGTCGTCGTGCCCGGCATGGGCGATTCCGTCCAGATGGACAAGGCCGGCATCCTGGAGATCGCCGACGTGTTCATCGCCAACAAGGCCGACCACGCGGGCGAGGCGAAGCTGGTGCGCGAGCTGCTGGACATCTCGTCCGGACGCCGCATCATCGAGACCATCGCCACCGAGGGCAAGGGCGTCGTCGACGCGCTGGACGCGCTGCTCGGCTGACCGGACGGCACGGCGCACGCGCCGCGGGGCACGGCGCCGCCGCTCACTTCCAGTGCTCGGCCACCCACGGCGTGGGCAGGACGTGCCGCGTCAGCTTGACGCTGCGGCCAGCGATCGCGTCGGGCGGGTTCGGGTGACCGTGGAAGACCACGATGCGCGCGCCCTCCGGGATGCGCGGCGTCTTCCACCAGCACGCAGGGAACGGCGCCATGCAGCCGTACTTGAACGAGACGCACCACTCCTTCGGCCAGTAGGACAGCTTGCCGGCGCGGTGCAGCTCGTGCGAGATGTACTCCTGCTCGTTGCGCACCTCGCGCCGGACCTGCGCGTGCTCGCGCATGAAGCGCTCCAGCAGCTCAGGGTGGCCGCCGGCCTCGAAGCGGTAGACGGACGAATTGCCCGTCGGGCGCCACGGCCGCTTCCAGTCCTTGATGATGCAGAAGTCGCCGGGATGGTCGAAGAAGCAGCCCAGGTCGCCCACGATCACCACGTCCAGGTCGATGAAGAGCGTCGGGCCGGCCAGGTCGAAGAGCGGGCGCCGGAACGTCGAGATCTTGCGCCATCCGCGCTCGGGGCCGCCCGGGTCGTCGAAGTCGGGCAGCGGGCGGGCGTCGATCCCCGGGTCCAGGCCCGTCGGGTCGTCGGTCATGCACACGAAGCGGTGCGGGCGTGCCAGGTGCCGGCGCACCATGGAGGCCAGACGGTTCGCGTACTCGGGCCCGTACTTCGTGCCCCACTTCATGCAGATCACGTTCACCATCGCAGGGGCCAACTGTAGCACGGGGCAGGCCCGGCCGCCCCGCCCCGAAGGGCCCCGCGGCACGCCGCGGGTTCCCTACACTGCGCGGCTCGCCCGGGCGGCCCGCGCGCCGCCCCGCACCGCACACCAAGGAGACGCCATGACGACGGAACTCAAGCCCAACACCAACCAGGCCCTCGGGATCGGACAGTTCGCCGTGGACTTCATGGCGAACGCCCGCCCCGGCAAGGCCGTCGAGGAGCGCACCAAGCTCTTCCACACCGACAGCGTGCTCTGCGGCATCAGCGCCGTGGCGCTGGGCACCAACGCGCCGTGCCTGTTCCGCCAGGAGGCCCTGGACTACCAGACCCCGAAGGGCGTGCCCTTCTTCGGCAGTACCGTGAAGGTCGCGCCCGAGAAGGCGATCGTCGCCAACAGCAGCGCCGTCCGCGAGTGGGACTCGAACGGCACCAACTTCGGCTACCGCAAGGAGCTGGGCTTCACGGCCGGCGAGTTCGGCCACAACGACTTCTACCCCGTGGCGATCGCCGCCGCGCAGCTCAAGGGCCGCGACGGCGCGTGGGCGCTGAAGGGCATGATGCTGAGCGACGAGATCCGCGGCCGCCTTGCCGAGGTCTTCAGCCTGAAGACCTACAAGATCGACCACGTCGTGCACGGCGCGATCGGCAGCGCCGCGACGTTCGGCGCGATGATGGGCGCCACGCCCGAGCAGATCGAGAGCGCCGTCGGCATGGTCGTCGCGCACTACATCCCTTGGCGCGCGATCCGCGCGGGCAAGCAGCTCTCCGACAGCAAGGGCGCCAGCGCCGCCATCAGCACCGAGGTGGCCGTCCTGAGCATGATGCGCTCGATGCGCGGCTTCATCGGCCCGAAGGACATCTTCCGCAACCCGGAGAGCATGTTCCGCCAGTTCCAGAAGACGCAGGGCGACAGTCCGTTCCCGCTGGTCATGTCCAGCACCGGCGACGACTTCGCCGTGATGGGCATGCACTTCAAGCTGGGCCTGTACGAGCACCAGTCGGCCGGCGCGCTGCAGGGCCTGATCGACCTCATGCGCAAGCAC
>CANHFL010000277.1 GCA_947459855.1 Planctomycetaceae bacterium
ATGTGCACCTCGAGCGCGCGGCGGAAGTCGTTGGCGTTGAGCAGCCGGCAGAGCTCGGCCACGCGCGCGGGCACGATGTTGCTGAGCACGCTCACCACGCCCACCGCGCCCACCGCCGCGAAGCTCGGCGTCAGGCTGTCGTCGCCGGAGAGGAGCGCGATGCCGCAGCGCTGGCGGATCTCGCTGGCCGAGTCCATCGACCCCGTGGCCTCCTTGATCGCCTGGATGTTCGGGTGCTTCGCCAGGCGCTCGACCGTCTCGGGCGCGATCGCCACGCCCGCGCGACCGGGGATGTTGTAGAGCATCACCGGCAGGTCGCAGCTGTCGGCCACCGCCATGAAGTGGCGGTAGATGCCCTCCTGCGACGGCTTGTTGTAGTACGGCGTGACCTGCAGGCCCGCGTCGGCGCCCAGCTGCTTCGCCAGCTTCTGCAGGTGGACGGCGTGCGCGGTGGAGTTGGAACCCGCACCCGCGACCACCTGCAGGCCGAGAGGCTTGCCCACGCGTACGGCGGTCTCGACGACCTTCACGTGCTCGGGCTCGGTGAGCGTCGGGCTCTCGCCGGTGGTCCCGCAGGGCACGATGCCGGTGACGCCGCCCTCGGCCTGGTCGCGCACGTTGCACTCCAGGCGATCGACGTCGATCGTCGTGCCGTCCGGCGACAAGGGCGTGACGATCGCGGTGTAGCAGCCGCGGAACGCGGGGCGGTTGGTGCTCATGCGGGCGAGTGTAACGCGATGCGCGCGCGCTGCCGCGCCGCGCGACGGACGCTCAGCCGGCCGCGGCCTCGACCATCGCGAGCTTCATCTCGGCCACCGCCTGCCGGATGCCCACGAACACCGCGCGGCTGACGATCGAGTGACCGATGTGCAGCTCGGCGACCTTCGGCAGCGCGGCGATCGGGCGCACGTTTGCGGTCGCCAGCCCATGGCCGGCGTTGAACTGCAGCCCGGCCGCGACGATCGCCGCACCGGCCGCCCGCACCTTCGCCAGCTCGGCCTGCACGGCCGCGTCCTCGGTGCGCCCGCCCGCGGCCAGCACGGCGTGCGCGTACGGGCCGGTGTGGACCTCGCAGACCTTCGCGCCGGCCTTCGCGGCGGCATCGATCTGCGCGGGATCCGCGTCCACGAAGATGCTCGTCGGGATCCCCGCCGCGGCCAGGCGCTGCACGACCTCGCGCACGCGCGCCGCCTGGGCGCGGACGTCCAGCCCGCCCTCGGTGGTCACCTCGTGGCGCCCCTCGGGCACCAGCATCGCGATCGCGGGACGCACCTCGCACGCGATGCCGACCATCTCGTCGGTCGCGGCCATCTCCAGGTTGAGCGCCACCGGGATCTCGGCACGCAGCCTGCGCACGTCGGCGTCCTGGACGTGGCGGCGGTCCTCGCGCAGGTGCACGGTGATGGAATCCGCGCCGCCGGCGATCGCCTCGAACGCTGCCTGCACGGGGCACGGCTCGTGCCCGCGGCGCGCCTGGCGCACCGTGGCGACGTGGTCGATGTTGACGCCGAGCTCGATCATGGGGACGTTGCCGCGCGCAGCGGGGGCGCGCGGGCCGACGAGTATAGGAAGCACGCGTCGCGCCCCGGCCGCACGGGTACCATCCACCCCATGCCAGGCTTCCACGAGCTGCTTTCCGGCCTCGAACACGACATGATCGGACAGGGAAACCGGGTCCTGGAGCTCTGCACGCAGGCGGTGGAGAGCTACTTCGACCTGGACCTGGAGAAGGCCACGGGCATCGAGGCATTGGACGTCGAGGTCGACCGCGTCGACGTCGAGCTCGAGAAGCGCTCCGTGCCGCTCCTGGCGATGGGGCAGACCGACGAGCACGAGATCCGCCGCGTCCTGACCATCGTCAAGGTCAACAACGAATACGAGCGCATCGCCGACTGCGGCGTGAACATCGCCGAACGCGTGCTGGACGAGCGCGAGCGCTCGATCCGCGTGCCCGACACGTTCCGCGTGATGGCCAACAGCGTCCTGGGCATGCTGCGCGACACGAACCGCGCCTTCGCGCGCCACGACGCGAACCTTGCGCGCCAGGTCCTCCTCTTCGACGACACCGTCGAGCGCTTCAAGAAGGAGATCCAGCTGCAGGCCCAGGAGCAGGTCGCGGGCGGCCACCTGACGGTGCGCTTCGCGTTCGGCCTGACCAGCGTCACCAAGAGCGTCGAGCGCATCGCCGACCACTGCACCAACATCTGCGAACAGGTCATCTACCTGGAGAGCGGCAAGATCGTGCGCCACCGGCCAGAGGGCTGGAGCGAGCCGAGCGCGCCCGGCACCTGACGCGCCCGGCGCAACGAGGAACAAGCCATGGCAGCACCCACGCTCAACGAGACCAGGCAGCGCCTGGAGCGCACCGGCCAGCAGCACCTCCTGGTGTTCTGGGATTCGCTGGACGAGGCGAAGCGCGCGCACCTGCTCGCCGAGGTCGCGCGGTTGCCGCTGGAGCACCTGGCGTCGATGCTCTCGCAGGCCGCGTCGCTGCAGAAGCCGGCGGCCAACGACATCCGCCCGGTGCGGCCCGCGCTGCGCAACGGCCCGGACGGGGACAAGTACCGCGCGATCGGCGCCGACCTGGTCCGCCGCGGCAAGGTGGCGGCGTTCGTCGTGGCCGGCGGACAGGGCACGCGCCTGGGCTGGAAGGGCCCCAAGGGCACGTTCCCCGCGACGCCCGTCGCGGGAAAGCCGCTCTTCCGCGTGTTCGCCGAGCAGATCGTCGCCGCCGAGCGCACGTACGGCGTGCGCATCCCGTGGTACGTGATGACCAGCGAGGCCAACCACGCCGAGACCGAGGCGTTCTTCGAGGACAACCGCTGGTTCGGCCGCTCGCCGGCGGACACGATGCTCTTCGTGCAGGGCATGGTGCCGAGCGTCGCGCTCGACGGCCGCGTGCTGCTCGAGGAACCGTGGCAGCCGGCGCTGAACCCCGACGGGCACGGCGGGTCGCTGAAGGCGCTGCGCACCGCGGGCGCGCTGGACCACATGCAGTCGCTCGGCATCGAGCATCTCTGCTACTTCCAGGTGGACAACCCGAGCGTCCACGTGATCGACCCGCTGTTCCTTGGCCTGCACGTGGCGTCGCCCGAATCGAGCGCCGAGATGAGCTCGAAGAGCGTCCTGAAGCGCGACCCGACCGAGAAGGTCGGCGTCTTCGTGAAGGCGCCCCGCCTCACGGTGCTGGAGTACAGCGACGCGCCGAAGGACATCCTCGAGGCGCGCGACGCGCAGGGCGAGATGCTC
>CANHFL010000278.1 GCA_947459855.1 Planctomycetaceae bacterium
CAACGGACGCACGGACCCCGCCCGCGCGAGGTCCGGTCGGCCGGATTGGCACGGAGGCCCGTCACCTTGCCGGCGCCACCGCCCCCGGCGCGCTCCCTGCGGCCGCCGCGGGCAGCTTCACGCGCACCTCGGCGGGGAAGCCGGCGCGCGGGTCGCCGCGTTCCTCGATCGTCGCCTTCAGCGTGGCGGTGGTGCGCGGGGCCACGCCCTCGAACAGCGTCGCGCCGTTCATCGTGATGCGGACGGGCTTGTCGAGGTCGACCATCTCGTCGTCGAGCAGGATGCCCAGCTCGTCGATGCCGCCGGTCGCCTCCTCGATCGCGATCTCCTGCCCGGTGCGCACGGCGACGACGCGCTGGCCGCCCTTCGGCGCGGGGTTCCGCAGCCAGTAGGAGCGCGGCTCGGTGACGTCGTCCTGCAGCCACACGATGCGGTCGGGGCGCATGTTGCGCGTGTACTTCGCCATCCAGGGGACGGCCACGGCGTCCTGGCGGTCCATCCAGTGGCCCTTGCCCTCGTGGATGACCACCTCGTGCGGGTAGCCGCCGGGGTCCTTCTGCGAGAGGCCGTCCAGCATGGTGGCCCACTGCCGCGCGATCTCGTTGCGCTTGAAGGCGCCGTCGTTGCCGCCCATGTGCAGCGTGAACGGCAGGTTGCGCAGGCCGTCGGGGCGCGTCTCGTTGGGGTGGCCCGCCATCATCGCGGCCGCGGCGAAGCGGTCGGCCATGCGCGGCGCCAGCTGGTAGACGCCGTCGCCGCCGGCGCTGTAGCCCATGACGTAGACGCGGTCGGGGTTCACGTCCTGCAGCAGGACCATGTCGCGGATAAGTCGCGCGAAGAGCGGGTCGACGTGGCCCTGGTGCCAGAGGTCCCACGTGTCGCCGGGTGCGCGCGGCGCGACGTAGACGCCCTCGGCCGGCTTGTAGAGACGCTTCTGGTTCTCCCACTGCTGGTCGTTCACCTGCTTGGGGGCGCCGCCGCCGCCGTGCATCGAGATGAAGAGGCTGCGGCCGCCCTTGGGCTTCTCGCCGTAGGTCGCCCACCAGATGGGCATGCGCGCGCCGCCGGCCTCGATGACCTTGGCATCGAGGTCGGCGCGTGCCTCGCGGCGCGCGGACGCTGCGTAGGCGTTCCAGAGCGCGGTACGGGCGCGGGCGACGTCGGCCTTGGTGAGCGTGGCGGGGAGCGCGGCGGCGGCCTTCGTGGCGGTGCCGGCGTCGGGGTCGACGGATGCGGTGGCGAGGGCCGCGGCTGCGGTGCCGGCCGGCGCGGCCAGCTCGACCACGCCGCTCGGCCCGGATGCGGCGGGGACGGGCGTGCCGGACACACGCCACGTCGGCGTGGCGGCTGCGGGGATGACCAGCTCCAAATGGTCGTTCAGGTCGAAGCGCTCGTCCTTGCTGGTGCCGGTGGCGAGCACCGCACCGGCCGCGTCGCACGCCTGCACCGCCGCGGCCACGCGCTGGCCGTCGGTGCCGCGCACGCAGACGCGCGCAAGGCGGGACCCGTCCGGCACCGCGGGCGCCTTGCCGGCGTAGCGGTCGGTCACGTCGATCGCGCGGGCACGCGGGCGCGCCGGGTCGAAGACCATCGGGAACTCGACGCCCGTGTCGCGCCACGTCACCGCGTAGATCGCGTGCTCCGGGTTCGTGCGCTCGGCGGTGCTGGCGCGCTGCGTGAACCATGCGTCGTCCAGGCGGTCGCCCGCCGGCTCGGCGGCGCCGGTGAAGCGCCAGCGCGTGCCGTCCCAGACCTCGACCCACGAGTGGTTGCCGCTGCCGTCGGTCCACCTGGGCGTGCCGACGAAGCGCGCGGGGATGCCCACCGAGCGACAGGCGTCGACCAGGAGGATGCTGAGGCCGGTGCAGGACGCCAGCCCGCTCTCCATCGACTCCGAGGGCGCCTGGTCCGCGCGGCGGCGCTTGGTGCTGTACTTCACCTTCAAGGCGGGGAACAGCTTCTGGTTGAGCATCACGGCGGCCTCGCCGGGCGTCTTCGCCCCGGCGACCATCGGCAGGCAAAGCTCGCGCAGCGGCTTGATCCACAGCTCGCGCTTCTCGCTGACGCTGGCGTACGGCAGGATCGCGTCCAGGAAGAGCGCCTCGTCCACCTGCGCGGCCCAGGGGGCGGACTTCCAGGCCTGCTCCGCGGCGGCGGCGTGCGCCTCGAGGAAGGCGTCATTTACCGCACCGCGGTCGCCCTCCGGCATGTGCGCGCGCAGATAGGCGACAGGACCACCCGTCCCCACTTTCCCGGCGGCCGGGCTGCCGTCGGCCCGGGCCACCTGGATCACCAGGAACGGCAGCAGGAGCGCGAGGCAGAAACGAGCGACACGTGGATCTGTCACCATTTTCGCAGTGTACGGAAGCGTCCCACTATCCTCCGCGCGCCATGAGCACGCAGATCACCACCGCCACCGCCGACGCCGCCGACCAGCTCTGCACCGTCGTGGCGTTCGACTTCGCCGCCAAGCAGTGCCCGACCATCCCGATCGAGGACGCGCGGCACGCCATGGATGCCGGCAAGTTCGTGTGGATCGACATCAACCTGGCCCGCGCCGATGAGGCCCGCGCCCTGCTGGCGGGCCTGGACCTCTGCCCGCCCGAGGTGCTCGAGGACGCCTTCACCCGCGACCCCGCCACGCAGGTCGGCCGCTACGAGGACTGCCTGCACCTGGCCCTGACCGGCTGCCGCCTGACCGACCGGTCGTTCGACCTCGAGCGCGTCGACGTCGTCGTCGGCGCGCGCAGCATGCTGACGCTCCGCCGCGGCCATCCCGTCTTCATGAAGGCGGTCTACCGCGACTACCGCAGCGACTTCATGCGCTTCGCGCAGAGCCCCAGCTTCCTGCTGTACGAGCTGTGGGACCACCTGATCGACAACTACCTGCAGGTCCACGAGGCCTTCGACACGCGCGTCGAGAAGATCCAGCGCGCACTCACCGGCGAGGTCGACGAGTCGATCTTCCAGGACGCGTCCGAGCTCAGCAGCGACCTGCTGCACCTGCGCAAGGTCGTGCTGCCCGCACGCGCGGTGCTCACCGACCTCTCCACGCGCAAGAGCGCGTTCGTCAGCGAGGGCACGCAGCCGTACCTGGCGAACATGGTCGGAACCGTCGAGCGCGTCCTGCAGGACGTGCTGGTGGACCGCGACGTGCTTTCCGACTCGCTGAACAACTACATGTCGATGGTCGCCCACCGCACCAACAAGGTG
>CANHFL010000279.1 GCA_947459855.1 Planctomycetaceae bacterium
CCCCGCGGTCATCGGCCGGGTCTTCCAGCCGCTCTACGTCGGAACGGTCCAGGGGTATGCGCTCACCATGGCGGGCGGGATCGGGCTGATCGTCGCCTGGGTTGTCTGGGTGTGGCTGAAGGGAGGTGCCCAGTGACGCTCGCGGTCCTTCTCATCGTCCTGCCGCTTCTTGGCGCGGGCCTCTGCGCCATCGGCACGGAGCGCGGCGCCAAGTGGGTCGGCTTCCTGGCCGCCCTCGCCACGTTCGGCGTGGCCGTCGCCTTCGCCTTCGACTTCACCGCCTGGCATGACGGGGCGTTCTGGCCCAACGCGCAGGGCTGGGAGGTCTTCAAGGCCTTCGGCGTCTCGTTCCTGCTGGGGGCCGACTCGATCAGCATGCTGCTGATCCTGCTGACCACCCTGCTGATGCCCTGCGCCCTGCTGGTCAGCTTCAGCGCCATCACCGAGCGAGCCAAGGCGTTCTACGCCTGCTTCCTGCTGCTCGAGGCGTCGGTGCTGCTGGCCTTCCTGGCGCGCGACGTGATCCTGTTCTACGTCGGCTATGAGTTCGCGCTGGTGCCGCTGTTCCTGATCGTCGCCGTCTGGGGCGGCCAGGACCGCAAGGCCGCGTCGATCAAGCTCTGGGTCTTCTCGTTCGTCGGCTCGGTGGTCAGCCTGCTGGGCTTCCTGTACCTGGGCGTCGCGCGCTCGATGGACACCGGCGAGCCCGTCACCTTCTCGATCGACGCGCTCACCGCCTACGGCCAGTCGCTGCCGGCCTCCACCCAGTGGTGGGTGTTCCTGGCGCTGATGGCGGGCTTCGCGGTCAAGGTGCCGTTCGTGCCCGTGCACTCGTGGCTGCCGCTCGCGCACGGCGAGGCCCCCACCGCGGGCTCCGTCGTGCTGGCCGGCGTCATCATCAAGATCGGCCAGTACGGAGCGCTGCGCTTCGCGATGCCGATGGCCCCCGAGGGCGGCGTGCTGCTGGCGCAGTCCTTCGCCGCGCTGGCGGTCGTGGGCATCATCGCCATGAGCCTGGTCTGCTGGGTGCAGAACGACGTCAAGCGCCTGGTGGCCTACAGCTCGGTCGCCCACATGGGCCTGGCGATGCTCGCCATGTTCGCCTTCAACATGATCGGCATGGAGGGCGGCATCCTGTACATGGTCAACCACGGCCTGTCGACGGCCGGCATGTTTATGTGCATCGGCCTGATGTACGAGCGCTACCACACCAAGGACATGGAGGTCGTGGGCGGCCTGATGAAGCGCATGCCCATCTGGGCCGTGTTCATGGTCTTCTTCGCCATGGCATCGCTGGCCCTGCCCGGCCTCAACGGCTTCGTCAGCGAGTTCCTGTGCCTGTTCGGCACGTTCACCGCCGAGCACCCGGTCAAGACCGGCTACGAAGGCATCCTGGGCCCGACCTACGCGCTGCTGGCCGGCATCTCGCTGGTGCTTGGCGCGCTCTACATCCTGCGCATGCTGCAGAAGTTCGTCTTCGGGCCGCTGCGCGAGCCCGGCCACGGCGGACACCACGGCGGCCACGGCCACCACGGTGCCGACCACCACGTGGTCAAGGACCTGAACGGCCGCGAGATCGCCGCGATGCTCCCGCTCGCGCTTGCGTGCCTGGTGATCGGCATCTACCCGAAGCCGATCCTGCAGGCCATCGAGCCCGCCGCGCAGAACGTGCTCAAGCCCTACTCGCAGATCGTGGCGCGCGAGGCAGCCGCGGCGAAGGACGGCGAACGCCGTGCCGACGCCCCGTCCGCTCCCGCCCCCGCCAAGGGCACCCCCACCACCACGCCCGCGACGCCGGTCGCCGTCCGCTGACCGCACGCACCCACCGCCGAGACCACGATGACCGCCACCCTGGCCTCCCTGAACCTCGCGCCGAAGTTCTCGCTCATCACGCCGGAGATCGTCCTCTTCGGCGGCGCGGTCGCCTGCGCCGTCATGGGCGTCTCGAAGGCCCGCACCGTCCGTGCCGCGGTGCCATGGCTGGCCGTCGCGTCGCTGGTGGCCACGCTGCTTGCCACGCTCGGCAAGTGGACGCCCGAGGCCGCCCAGGCCGCGCAGCTCCCGATGCCCATGCTGGGCAAGTACGTGATCATCCTGCTCTGCGTCACCGGCATCGGCCACGTGCTGAGCTCGGTGGGCGCGGTCGACCGCGCCTACGAGCGGCGCCTGGCGTCCGGCACCATCGGCTTCGACCCGGTCCGCGTGATCCAGGGCGAGTACTACGCGTTCATCCTGCTCTCGCTGTGCGGCGCGATGCTCCTCTGCCACGCCACGGACCTCGTGTGGCTGTTCCTGGCATTCGAGCTCTGCTCGCTGCCCACCTACGTGCTGGTCGCGATCGGCCGCGGCGCCGACCGCAGCATGGAGGCCGCGATCAAGTACTTCTTCCTGGGCGCGATGAGCACCGCCACGATGCTCTTCGGCTTCGCGATGCTCTACGGCTCGACCGGCACGCTGGACCTGGCCCCGATGGCCGAGTCGCTCCAGCAGCAGGCGCAGACCGGCGGCATCGGCACCGTCGCGATCGTGGGCGTCCTGCTGGCCGTGATCGGCATCTGCTTCAAGCTGGCCGCCGTCCCGATGCACTTCTACGCCCCGGACGTCTACGAGGGCGCTGCCACCCCGGTGGCGGCCTTCATCAGCTTCGTTCCCAAGGTCCAGGGCTTCGTGACCCTGGTGCTCCTCCTGGGCACGGTCGGCTGGTCGGCCAGCGGCCAGAGCGAACTGCACCCCGTCATCGCCGCCGTCCTGTGGATGGTGGCCGTCCTGACCATGACGCTCGGCAACGTCGGCGGCCTGCTGCAGGCCCTCGGCGGCGGCTCGGGCACGCACCGCTCGGCCAAGCGCATGCTGGCGTACAGCTCGATCGCCAACTCCGGATACATGCTGGTCGCGATCCTGGGTGGGCCGATGCTCGGCATCGATGCGATGCTCCTCTACCTGCTGACCTACGGCGTCGCGAACCTGGCCACGTTCGGCGCCCTGGCCGCGATCGAGCGCAACGGCCACGAGGTCGACTCGCTGGAGGACCTGGCCGGCCTGCGCACCCGCGCGCCCAAGGTGGCGCTGGCGCTGGCGATCGGCGCGCTCAGCCTGACGGGCATCCCGCCGCTGGTCGGCTTCTGGGGCAAGCTGGGCGTCATGATGACGTCGATCAAGGCGCACCAGGTGGCCCTGCTGGTCATCCTGGCGGTCAACAGCGCGATC
>CANHFL010000280.1 GCA_947459855.1 Planctomycetaceae bacterium
CACCAGCAAGGAAGCCATGATGGTTCTGGTCGGGCACTTCGCGGGGCGCGGCTGGCGCTGCGTCGCCCCCGACATGCCCGGTTTCGGCGAGCATGCGTGCCATGGCGGCGTGCGCATGGACGGCGCGTTCTACGCCGCGGCCGTCGGTGGATTCATGGACGCGCTCGGCATCGCTCGCGCGACGGTCGTCGGAACTTCGATGGGCGGCGCCGTCGCGGCCGAGCTGGCGATCGACGACCCGTACCGCGTGGACGCGCTGGTGCTGCTGTCGCCGGCGGGCGTCGAGCCGCCCGTGCGCAACGCGTTCATGCGGCGCGTGGATTCGGGCGAGAACCCGCTCGACATCGCCGACGAGCGCGCCTTCGACGACGTGATGCGCACCGTGTTCCTGCGGCCTCCGCCGGTACCGCAGCCGTTCCGCCGCTGGTTCGTCGCCGAGGCGGTGCGCCGGCGCCCGTGCACGCTGGCGATCGTCGACGCGGTGAAGCCGTTCCTGCAGGACGGGCTTCGCGGGCGCATGGGCGCGATCGCGGCGCCGACGATGGTGCTCTACGGTTCCGCCGATGCGGTGACCGATCCCTCGATGCGGCAGGTGTTCGCCGCCGAGGTCCCGTCGTGCCGCGCCGTCGTCGTGCCCGAGGCCGGGCACGTCGCGTTCAGCGACAACTGGCCCGCGGTGCGGGACGCGATGGAGTCGTTCCTGGGTTCGCTGCGGGCGGACGGCGCTCAGCGGTAGACGTCGGGCTGCTGGCCCGTCGGCGTCCCGCCGATGCGGCGCACCGGGGCCCGCGAACCCGATTCGGTGGCCGGCGGGGTGGAATCGGTGCGCGCTGCCGCGGGGGCCGTCGACGCGGTCGCGGTGCCGGAGTTCGCCTCGATGATGCGGTCCAGGCGCGAGACCAGCGCCGACTGCCCGACCGGCGCCTTGACCTTGCCGTCCAGGATGTCCCAGGCCGTGACGCCCTCGCCGTAGGTCTCGGTGTTGAGCTTCTCGTCGATGCCGAACCCGGCGCCGCCGAGCGCGGCGGAAGCGAAGCAGCCCGCCGAGACGACGTAGGCATGGACGCGGTCGCCGGCCGAGACCTCCTTGGTGGTGCCCGAGGCGTCGCCGAACGAGCCGCTGGCGCGCGCGACGAAGTACCGGCCCTTGGCGACGAAGGCGTCGACCGCCTCGTCGGTCTCGAACACCAGGACGACGCTGCGGCCCTCGCCGCCGATCGTCAGGCCGAGGCTCATGCTCGTGAGCGTGATGGCGCAGGGCGCCGACCAGCCGGTCGAGGTCCGGCGCATCAGCACGCCCGATCCGCCCTGTCCGGAGATGACCAGGCCCCACTGCGAGCCGTCGACGATGGCGACGCCGTGCGCGTTGCGGAAGATCTCGGCGTCGACCGGCTTGCCCGAACCCTGCACCTCGGAGAGGGTGCCGATGCTCTGCGTGATGCGGTCGGGCATCGTCGCGTTGCAGCCGACGAGGGCGGCGAAGGCGGCGGCGGCCAGTGCGGGGGCGAGCAGGTTCGTGCGGCGCGGTTCCGTGCGCATTGGGGGGGGGTGTCCTTTCGGGCGCGCGCGGCGTGCGCGGCGTCCGGCCCCTCAATCGGCAGGAATTGCCGGGGTCCGTGAATCTCGGGATGGGGGATGCCGGCGGGGCCTTTCCCCGGTCACTTCTTCTTGCTGCCCAGGGCGTCGCCCAGTCCCTTGAACGCGTCGCCCACGGCCTTGCCGGCCTCGCCGACGGCCTGGGTCGCGCCCTGCAGGGCGGTCCCGGCCGCCTTGGCCGAGTCCATCACGCCCTGGCCGATCGCGGCGGGCAGCTTCCCGCCCGCCTGCTGGACCACGGCGGCCATCGTCGCCTCGAAGACCTTGGACGTGACCTGCTCGGCCAGGCCCTCGCCCGACGCGTTGGTGCGGATGTCGTTGATCTCCAGTCGGTCCAGCGTGACGGCGACCGGGATCGCGTCGCCGACCAGGCCCGTGGACTCCGACGCGTGCACCGCGACGCGCTCCAGCAGGAGCTTGCGGATCAGCAGCGAGACCTGGGGACCGGAAGACTTGGGTGCGGTCTTCGCCGCGGCGGCGTCCTCGCCGGACTTCAGCCCGTCGATGATCGCGGAGACGTTGTTGGTCGTGCCCTTCTGCTCGAGCCAGATGCCGACGTCGCGCACGCCGACCAGGTCGACGACCACCGCGCTGGACGTCGACTCCGACGAGAGATTGACCGTCGCCTCGCCTGCCTTCAGCGCCAGCGGCGACTTGAATCCGTTGGGGTTGGAGACCTCGAGCCCGCGCACCGTGGCACGGCCATCGAAGAAGTCGAGCTCGACCGCCTCGACCGCGACCGGCACGCCGAGCGCCCGGCCCGCGGCGGCGCGGACGACCGCGGTGGCGATCGCGTTGCGCGCCAGGTACAGGACCACCACCAGGACGACGAAGAGTGCGGCGAGCCCGGCAAGCACCTTGAGGAGCGTCTTCATGCGCGCGAGGCTAGCGATCCCCCGTGTCCGGCGTCAACGGGGAAACCATCGGCCGCAGCGGCGTCCGCGGGCCGGCCGCGTCCGCCCGGCCCGCGCTCAGCCGGCCTTCGCCCGCGGCGAGAACGGCGCACAGATGGTCGCGCCCGGCATGATTGCGTGCCGGATCGCCGCCACCAGCGCACGCGCGTCCACGGGCTTGCACAGGTAGTCGGTGCAACCGGCCTCCATGCAGCGCTCGCGGTCGCCGGGCATCGCGTGCGCGGTCAGCGCGATGATGGGGGCGCGCTCGCCGGCGGCCACCAGCCGGCGCACCGCCTCGTAGCCGTCCATGACCGGCATCTGCATGTCCATCAGGACGACGTCGTGCCCGTCGACGCGCGTCGTCCGCGACATGCGCTCGACCGCCTGGGCGCCGTTCTCCACGACCGTGACGGATGCACCCGCGCGCTCCAGGTGGAAGCGGATCAGGCGCTGGTTGTCGGGACCGTCCTCCGCCAGCAGGATGCGCACGCCCGAGAGCGGCTGGCGCGACGCCGCCGGCAGCGGGCCGTCGTCGTGGCCGTCGGCGGCCTGGGCGTCGCCCAGCCGCGCGGTGCGCGCGCCGCTCAGGTCGCCCGCGTCCACCGTGAACGCGAACGTGCTGCCCATTCCCGGCGTGCTGCGCACGTCGATGCGGCCGCCCAGGATGTCGACGCAGCGCCGCGTGATCGCCAGGCCGAGGC
>CANHFL010000281.1 GCA_947459855.1 Planctomycetaceae bacterium
GCCCCTCTGCGCGGGCAACGCGGTCGTCGCGATCGCCGACCCGAAGCACCCGCTGGGCGCGCTGCTGGTGGCCGAGAGCGTGCCCACCGCCGACGTCCCCGCGGGCGCGCTCAACGTGCTGACCGGCAACGCCGCCGAGCTGGCCGGCTGGGTGGCGGCGCACCGTGACGTGGAGAGCGTCCACGCGTGCGTGCCCAAGGACATCGCGGCGACGCTGCGCACCGGCGCTGCCGAGAACCTCAAGCGCGTCGTGACCCTGCCCGCGGACGAGGACTTCGCGGACGCAGGCCGCTGGACCAGCCCGGCGCGCCTGGCGGCGTTCGTCGAGACCAAGACCATCTGGCACCCTTCGGGCCGCTGACCGCAATCGGCGGCGGGCCTTGGGCGTTCGGCCCTGCCCACACGCATCCACGGCCGCCTGCCGGGCGAACCATGGAAACCAACCCGGCGTTCGTCGGTACCACCATCCCGTGACCTCCATGGCGCCAACGAGGCCACCCCTCCAGTCCTCCGTCCGCCGCGTGCTCGCCTGCACGCTGGCAGCGGTGTCGTTCTCGCTCGGCGCCTGCTACCCGGGGCTCGAGGCGATCGACAAGGAGACCTCGGACAAGATCAAGAAGGCGGCCGAGGAGACCCAGGCGCCCGGCGCCGCCGAGCTGCCGGACATCAAGTCGAAGTACGAGGGCAACTGGTTCGTCGAGGATCGCCCGCACCTCCGCAATCCCGTCACACTGAACCCCGAGGCGAAGGACATCGCCTTCCGTGACCGCAAGCAGCGCGAGCTCGAGACCAACGCGGTCATCGGGCGCCTGCAGGCGATGAACATCGTCGGGCCGGACGCGATCCGGCTGACGCTCTCGTCCTCGCTCGAGTTCGCGTTCAAGAACGCGTTCGAGGTCAACAACGCGCAGCAGGCCTACATCCTGAGCGCGCTGCGGCTGCTCACGGCGGAGAACTTCTTCGCGCTGCTGCCGAACGCCGACGTCGGCACCAACATCCGCACGGTCGACGGCTCGAACATCGGATCGTCCGCGGGCATCGGCGAGGACCAGTACAACACCACGCTCAACCTGGTGAACAACCTCGGGCTGACCCAGCGCCTGCCGCTGGGCGGCACGCTGAGCGCGAAGGTCGCCACGACCTGGTCCGAGCAGCTGGCGAACGCGATCGGCACCGAGACCCAGGTCGGGTCGTTCCTGAACCTGGGCGCCGAGCTGCCGTTCCTGCGCGGTGCCGGGCTGGTGGCCAGCGCGGACCTCATCCAGGCGCAGCGGAACATGGTGTATTCCGCGCGGACCTACGAGGATTTCCGGCGCAAGTTCGCCCTGCAGGTCACGCGCGACTACCTGAACCTGGTGGTCCAGCAGCAGATCCTGAACAACGCGCGCGACCAGGTCGAGCGCCTGCGCGCCATCGAGGCGCGCGAGCAGGCGCTGGTGCGCGCCGGCCGACAGGTCCCCTTCCAGGCCGACCTGGCCAGCAACCGCACGCTCGCGGCGATCGACCGCCTGGCGACGCTCGAGGAGGCGTACCGCCTCGCGGTCGACCAGTTCAAGGTCCGGATCGGCATGGACGTCGACACGCCGGCGGCGGTCGATCCGGAGATGCTCGACCTCCCCGTGCCCGAGATCAAGCCCGACGAGGCCGTGCGAACCGCGCTCGACTTCCGCCTGGACGTCCAGAACCTGCGGGACCAGCTTGACGACCTGAAGCGCCAGGTTGACATCGCCAAGAACGGTCTGCTGCCGAAGCTCAACGTGACGGGCACCGTCATCCAGCCGATCGGCTCCACCGAGCTCGAGGACGTCGTGAACGTCACCTTCGAGAACACCGACGCCCGCGTCGGGTTCACCATGACGATCCCGATGAACCAGGTGGACGAGCAGGCCGCGCTCCGCCAGGCGCAGGTCGTCCTGGAGAACTCGACCCGCAACTACGTGAACTTCCGCGACCAGGCCGCGACGCAGGTTCGCGGGTCGGTGCGCGACATGGACCGCTCGCTCTTCAGCTACCGGCTGGCCGAGCGCAGCATCATGATCGCGCAGAACCGGCAGGCGTCGATCAACGCCGCCCCGGACCGCGCGACGCCGCGCGACACGACCGACGCCGTCGATGCCCTGGCCGTGTCGATGGACACGCGCGACCGGGCCAAGCGCGACCTCCAGGTCGCGATCCTGGCCTATCTCGTGGCCAGCGGCCAGCTGCGCGTGGCCAAGGACGGCATGCTGCAGCTTCCCGGCGGCAGGCCCTTCGTTATCCAGCGCGGCACGGACATCTCGCTGCCGCTCAGTGCGCCCCCCGCCGGCTGACCGCCCGGCCATCCGACCTATCATCCAGCGTCCCGCCATGAAGCGCCGAACCACCATCCTCCTCGTGACCACCGCGGCCGTCGCCGTGCTGGGTGGTGGCGGCTGGCTGGCCCTCAGCGCCGGCGCCGCCCAGGACAAGCCCTCCGCGCCCGCACGGCAGGTGCCCATCGGCGGCGCCAAGGACCTCTATGCCGCCGACCGCGGCAGCTTCGACATGGTGATCCCGGTCACCGGCGAGCTGGCGGCATCGCGGCAGATCGAGGTGCGCAACAAGATGGAGGGCCGCGCGATCATCACCGAGATCGTCGCCGAGGGCAAGTCGGTGAAGAAGGGCGACGTCCTGCTGAAGCTCAGCGAGGACGAGATCCTGAACAAGATCAAGGACGCCGAGGACAAGGCGCAGAGCGACGAGAGCTCGTTCATCGCGTCCGAGCAGGCGATCGCGATCCGCGAGAACCAGAAGCAGAGCGAGATCGAGAAGGCCGAGCTGGCCGTCGAGCTGGCGAAGCTGGCGCTCGAGGCGTGGGAGAAGGGCGAGGTGGTCTCCAAGCGCGAGACGCTGCAGACCGCCCTGGAGACCGCCCGCATCGACAAGGAGCGCCTGGACCGCCGCTTCGACGAAGCGAAGAACCTGGTCACCAAGGGCTACATCAGCCGCGACGACTACGAGAAGGACCGGATGGCGAAGATCCAGGGTGACGCCAAGGTCAAGCAGTGCCAGCTGGACGTGAACGTCTACGAGCAGTTCCAGTACAAGCAGGACCGCGCCAAGAAGGAGAGCGACCTGGAGCAGGCGATCGCCGAGCGCAAGCGCGTGGAGCAGCGCGCCGACGCCGAGCTGACCAAGCTGCGCGCCGAAAGCGGAAGCGCGAAGTTCA
>CANHFL010000282.1 GCA_947459855.1 Planctomycetaceae bacterium
CTGGCGGCCTTGGCCTTCATGGCGCTCTGCTGAACGCGGTCCACCAAATCCAACGCCGGTCGTTTCGGCGACCGAAACGTCGGGCGCGGCCGAAGAGCCGCGCCCGCGGTCGTTTTCGGGACGCGAAGGCGGCACGCCGCCGTCCCCACGGTACGCGCGGGCGCCGTGAAGCACCGCAGGCGCCCCTTGCGGGACGCCTGCGGGAAGTGCTTCGCGATGCGCGGGACGTGCTCGATCAGAACTTGATCTTGCTCGTGCCCAGCGAGCCGTGGTCGTCCATGCCGCCGCGGGTCGGGCGCGGCCCGATGTCGCGGTTGCGGCGGGCGCCGGACTCCTCCTCGGCCATCGACGCGCCCCACTGGGCGCGCTTGAGGCTGAGGCCGATCTTGCGGTCGTCGGTGTCGACGCGCAGGATCTTGACCTCGACCTCCTGGCCGGGCTTGACCACGTCCTGCGGGTTCTCGACCTTCTGGTCGGAGAGCTCGCTGATGTGGAGCAGGCCCTCGAGGCCGTCCTCGAGCTCCACGAAGACGCCGAAGTTGGCGATCTTCGTGACCTTGCCCTTGACGATCATGCCCGGGCGGTAGGCGCTCGGGATCGCCTCGAGCCACGGATCCTCGGTGAGCTGCTTGACGCCCAGGCCGATGCGCTGCTTCTCCTGGTCGACCTCGAGGATGACGCACTTGACGACGTCGCCCTTCTTGAAGAGCTCGTTCGGGTGCGCGACCTTCTTGGTCCAGCTGATGTCGCTGACGTGCAGCAGGCCGTCGATGCCCGGCTCGATCTCGATGAACGCGCCGTAGTTCGACAGGTTGCGGACCTTGCCCTCGATGACGGAGCCGCGCGGGTACTTGTCGGCCACCAGCTCCCAGGGGTTGACCTCGGTCTGCTTCATGCCCAGCGAGATCTCGAGCTTCTCCTTGTTGATGTCGAGGACGACAACGTCGACCTCGTCGCCGACCTGGACCAGCTCGCTCGGGTGGTTCACGCGGCGCGTCCAGCTCATCTCGCTGACGTGCACCAGGCCCTCGATGCCCTCCTCGAGCGCCACGAAGGCACCGTAGGACATGAGGCTGACGACCTTGCCCTTGACGCGGCTGTTGACCGGGTACTTCTTCTCGATCTCCTCCCAGGGCGAGGTCTCCTTCTGCTTCAGGCCGAGGGCGATCTTCTCGCGCTCACGGTCGATGTTCAGGATCTTGACCTCGACCTCGTCGCCGATCTTCACGATCTCGGTCGGGTGGTTGACCCGGCCCCAGCTCATGTCGGTGATGTGGAGCAGGCCGTCCAGGCCGCCCAGGTCGATGAACGCGCCGAAGTCGGCGATGTTCGTGACGGTGCCGCGGACGATGTCGCCTTCCTTCACCGCGCCGAGCAGCTTGGCCTTGGCGGCCTCGCGCTCCTCCTCGATGAGCTTGCGGCGGCTGATGACGATGTTCTTGCGCTCCTCGTCGATCTTCAGGATCGACGCGCGCACGCTGCGGCCGACGTAGTCGCCGATGTCGCCCGGGCGGCGGACGTCCACCTGCGACGCGGGCAGGAACACCGGCACGCCGATGTCGACCAGCAGGCCGCCCTTGATCTTGCGGACGACCTTGCCCTCGACGACGTCGCCTTCCTTCCGCGTGACCAGGATCTGCTCCCAGCCGCGGATGCGGTCGGCCTTGCGCTTGCTCAGGACGACGGCGCCCTCGGCGTCCTCCATCTGCTCGAGGAGGACCTCCACCTCGTCGCCGATGGCGACGCCGGTGTCCTCGAACTCGGCCTTGGAGACCTGGCCCTCGCTCTTGAGGCCCACGTCGACGATGACGAAGTCGCCGGACATGCCGACGACCTTGCCCTTGAGGATGCTGCCGGTTGCGATGCTCTTGGGTTCCGCGCCGCCCACGGCGGTGCCGCTGGCGATCCCGGAGAGTGCGGACTCGAGCTCGGTGAGATCGAGGTTGATGTCCTCGATCAGGTTGTAATCGACCATGATGTCTTTCTGATGGTGCGTGGCTGGCCGTGGCGACGCGCGTCACCATGCGGCGGTGCGGATGCCCCGTGCAACGCGCAGGGGGCAGAACGGCGGAGGATACCGGGACCCGGCGCGGGGCCGATGGGAATTCCCCGTGCGGTGTCCCGGGATACCGGACATTGGAGGACGGGCCGGCTCAGTCCCCGCGGTCGATCGATGCCTGGATCCGGCCCATCGGCGCGTCCTCGTCGATCGAGGCCTGGCGGCCGGCGCGATCGAACGCGGCCTCGCGGCGGCGCATGTCGCGCCAGTGCCAGGCGAAGCCGAGAACGCCCAGCACGTTGACGACGAAGCAGGCGAAGAACGCCCAGGTCTCCAGGCCGCGCGCGCCCAGCCAGTTGTAGAGGCCGACCGCCACGAACGGCGCGATGACGCCGCGGATGCCGTTCAGCGTGACGTGCACGCTCATGTAGAGGCCGTCCTGCTCGGGCGTCGCGAAGTCCTGGTGCCCGAGGTTCCACGCCAGCGAGCCGCCGGCGAAGCCGATGCCCATCAGCGCGCCGGCGACGTAGAAGAGCCACAGCTGCTGCGCCACCGCCGCGATCCACAGCACGCCCGCCGCCAGCGCGAAGGTCCAGCCGTGGATGCTGCGGAAGCGGACGATGTGGGTGCGGTCCAGGAGCTTCGCCCACATCGGGATCACCAGCGGCATGGTGACCAGCGGGACGATCGTGGTGGCCAGGATCGCCTGCAGGTACGTGGCGTGCAGGCGGTCCTCCAGGAAGATGGCCTGCGGTGCGCCGATCATCAGGTTGCCGAGGCCGAACACGAACATCCACGTCATGAAGCGGCGGTACTCGCGGTCGCGGACCAGCACGTCCCAGTTGGTGCGGAGCGCCTCGCCGGCGGCGCGCGCGCCGTGCGCAGGGTTCGCGCTCAGGCGGACGGGGCCGGCCTCGGCGCGCTCGGCGCGTGCCAGGCGCGTGGCGCCGCGCAGGCGGATCCGCCGGAAGATCTGGTTTCCCCACAGGCCGAGGATCGCGAGCACCGGGAACACCACGTGGAAGGCGCCTGGACTCAGGTCCATGCTGGCGCCCACGATCCACCCCGCGAGCGCGAGCATCACCGACTGCATCGTCGCCATCTTGCCGGCGATGCTGGCGCGGCTCTCCTTCGGATAGTTCTGCCGCCAGACGGCGGTGCGCGCGGTGATCACGCCCGTCCA
>CANHFL010000283.1 GCA_947459855.1 Planctomycetaceae bacterium
GGGTCCGGACGGTGACGTCCTGCGACGCGGCACCCAGGTCGTCGGGGTGCGTCGGGAAGCCGCGGGCGAGCGCCCACGCCATCGTGCGGCGCTCCGGGCGGACGGCGTCGCGCCAGACCGCGGCCAGGTAGATGGCACCCACGGCCAGCCCGGCGGTGCCGAGCAGGACGGCCATGCCGCCCGCCGCGTGGAGCGCGGACGTCGCGGCGTCGCCCGTCATGCGTGCGCGGCCCCGGCGGCGGCGCCGGCGCGTGCCAGCGCGGCGTGCATGCGGTCGGCCAGTGCCTGCCGGCGTGCGGGGTCGGCGACGGAGGGCAGGTTCACCTCGACGTTGTGCGCCGCGGCGCGGCAGGCGACGCGGGCCAGGTCGAGGGCGATCGCCAGATCGCTGGCCAGGTTCGGGTTGGTGCACGCGGCCAGTCCGGTGCAGTGCACGGCAACCTCGCACGCGGCGTCCAGGATCGCCTGCGGTGCCTCGATCGCCTCGGTGACCGCGGCGTCCCAGCCGTTTGCGCGCTCCGGCGCGTCCTTCGGCAGCTTCCAGAGCGCGTTCAGCTGCGCGTAGGCGGCGGCGTCGCGGTCGGCCAGCGCCAGCGCCTGCGTGCGCAGCCCGGCCAGGCGTGCCAGCGCCGCGGCGTTCGCGGCCTCGTGCGCGGCGAACTTCGGCTTGCCCAGCGTGAACTCGACGACCATCGCTCCCAGCGCCGCGGCGTGTGCGGCGGTCACCGCGGCGACCGCGCCGCCGCCGGGGACGGGCGTGCGCGCGGCCAGCTGGTCGGCGAACGCGTGGACGGTCAGGTCGCGGATGGGCATCGGCGGTGGCCTCCGGGCCGGGGGATGGGGCATGCCGGCGCGGGCGGGTGCCGCGCGCCGCGCGGGTCAGGAGCGGATCTCCGCGGCGGCCTGGGAGGAGAGCGCCGCGCTGAGCGTGGCCATCGCGGCGTCGGCGTCCTCGCGGGTCAGCGTCCGGTCGGGCGCACGGAACGTGACGCGCAGCGTCAGGCTCTTGCGCCCGGCGCCGGTCTGCTTGCCGCGGTACGTGCCGACGAAGGCGACCGACTCGAAGTGCGGCAGCTTCAGGCCGCGCACGATCGACTCGACCTGCGCCCAGGTCACGGTCTCGGCGACGATCGCGCTCACGTCGCGCTCGATCGCGGGCGTCGATGGCAGGGCGGCGGCGCGGGCATCGGGCGGGTAGGCGGCGTAGAGCGGGTGCAGGTCCAGTTCCGCGGCGGCGATCGTGCCTTCCAGGCCGAACGGCGCCAGCGCAGCGGGCGTGAGCAGCCCGTAGGTGCCGACCGGGCGCCCGCCCAGCTCCAGGCGCGCCTCGACGGCGTACCACGGGGCTCGTTCGGCCGCGGGGACGGCGGTCACCGCCAGCGCGGGCGCGTCGCCCGCCAGCAGCCGCAGCGTGCGCTCGCAGGCGCCGCGCATCCAGCGCATCGCGCCATCCGCGTCGGTGGGCTCGTCGCTCACCAGCGTGACCAGCGCGCGCTCCTGGTGGCGGCCGTCGGCATGCAGCGCGAACGCGCTGGCGAACTCGAAGACGCGCAGCGGGTTCACGCCGGCGTCGGCGTTGCGGCGGCGGACCTCCAGCAGGCTGGGGATGACCGAGGGACGCAGGATCGGCGTGCCTCCGGCACGCTCGTCGTCGATGCGCAGCGCCGCCTGGCCCGCGTGCACGAACGGCGCAGCGTGGCGCTCGCTGACCAGCGAATGGGTGATGCTCTCGACGAAGCCCAGGCCCACCAGCAGCGTCTTCGCCGCGCGCGGGGCCGCGACCTGCGGCTCGACCGGCGCCACTCGCACGCTGAGGGCGTCCTTCATGGGGATGCGGTCCAGTCCGTGGATGCGGCAGATCTCCTCGATGAGGTCGATCTCGCGCTCGACGTCCAGGCGGCGCGGCGGCACGCTGCAGTCGATCGCGTCGCCGCGCAGGACCGGCGAGAAGCCCAGCGTGTCCAGGCAGCGCATGACCTCCTCGACGGGGATCTGCACGCCCAGGACCGCCGTGACGCGCGACCGCCGCACCGAGACCTTGCGCGGCGCGGGCAGGGGGGCGCCGGCCTCGAGGGTCCCGTCGCAGAGCTCGCCGCCCGCGGTCTCCAGGATCAGCGCCACCAGGCGATCCAGCGCCTCGTCCAGCTGCGCCGGGTGCACGCCGCGCTCGAAGCGGTACGAGGAATCGCTCGAGATCCGCAGTCCACGGCTCGCCTGGCGGACGGCCATCGGGTCGAACGTGGCGCACTCCAGCACGATGTTCGTCGTGTCGTTGGTCACCGCGGTGGCGGCGCCGCCCTTGACGCCGGCGATCGCGACCGGGCGCTCGGCGTCGGCGATGACCAGTTCGCCGCCCTTCAGCGTGACCTCTGCCGCGCCCTCGCCGATCGGCAGGAACGCCTCGCCCTTGGCGGCGCGGCGGACGCGCAGCTCGGGGCCGCGCAGGAGGTCCAGGTCGAAGACGTGGGTGGGCTGGCCCAACTCGAACAGCACGAAGTTGGTGCAGTCGACCAAGTTGTTGCGCGGGATCTGGCCGATGGCGCGCAGGCGGCGCTGCAGCCACTCGGGGCTTGGGCCGACCTTGACGTCGCGGATGACGCGGGCGGTGTAGCGCGGGCATGCCGCGGGGTCGTCGTTGCGCACCGTGACGTGCCTGGCGGCGGGCGTGCCGGTGGCCTTCGGGGCCGCGGCGGGGGTCTTCAGGTGGCGGCCGCTCATGGCGCACAGCTCGCGCGCCAGCCCCACGTGGCAGAGGCAGTCGCCGCGGTTCGACGTCGTCTCGATCTCCTGCCACGGCTCGCCGTTCTCGGCGACCTCGCCGCCGTCGAAGTTCAGCCCGGCGGCGGTCAGCAGTTCGGCCTGCTCCTCGGCGGTGGCGGGGCGGTCCAGGTAGTCGTTGATCCAGGTGACGCTCGTGCGCATGGGGCGGGGCGAAGGGTAGCATCGGCCGCATGCGGTCGCCCATCCGCGCCATCACCTGCCTCGGCACCGCGCTGGCATTGCTGGCCGTGGCCATCGGCGGCTGCGCGGCCGGTGGGGCTGGTCCCGGAGACGCCGCCCAGGCGGTCCCGGAGCGGGTGCCGAACGACCTGGCCGTCGACGTCACCGTCCTGGTCGGCCGCGGCACGCCCGACGCGCTGGTGGTCGAGTCGCAGCAGGCCAAGTACATCGTCCA
>CANHFL010000284.1 GCA_947459855.1 Planctomycetaceae bacterium
AGCGGGCGGGCTGGTGGGCAGCGGCGACGCCGCGCCGAGCGGCGTCAGGAACTCGACGTACCGCGTCTGCGGGATGGCGGGATTCGTCTGCTGCGGCGGCTTGCGCGTGCGGAGCTCGCTGAACGCCACCTTCGGCAGCCTCTTGATCGAGGCGTCCCGCGCCATCTCGACGACGCGCGTCAGGTAGTTGAGGTCTGTGGTGTCGTTGACCCCGTCGAAGTTCAGGTCTGCGGCTGCGCAGTAGGGCGGCGTTGTCCCGGTGCCGGAGTCCGCGATGCAGCGGGTGTAGAACAGCACGTCGTCGTCGTTGACGAGGCCGTCATTGTTCAGGTCTCCGACCCAGATCGACTTCGCCGCGTCGGCGCAGGCGTTCGGCGGGCACTGGGCCGCCGCGCCCTGTCCGAGGGTCCAGGCCGCGAGGAACGCGGTGGCGACGAGGAACTGCTTCACGGCGTCGGAGAGGCGCATGGCGGGGTGCCAAAGGGTATACGGAACGGGAGGCCGGAAACCCGCATGAATCCATCCCGATTGGGCTGATTCTCGGTCGTTGCGCGGTGGCCGGCCGCCGTGAATCGCGGTCGGTCGCGCTGCGGCGGCGAACCGCCTCAGGCCTTGCCCGCGCCCAGGCCGCCGTAGGTCCGCCGACGCCGGGCAAAGTCTGCCAGCGCGGACGCCAGCTCCGGCTCGCGGAACTCGGGCCAGAGCACGTCAGTGACCCAGAGCTCGGCGTAGCTGATCTGCCAGAGCAGGAAATTGGACAGGCGCCGTTCCCCCGCGGTGCGGATCAGGAGGTCCGGGTCGGGCAGGCCGTGCGTGCCCAGGACCCCGGAGATCGCGTGCTCGTCGATGGCCGCGGGGTCCAGCTCGCCGCGGCGTACCCGCTGCGCCAGCGTCCGGACCCCGTCCAGGATCTCCTGCCGCGAGCCGTAGTTCATCGCCAGGCACAGCGTCATGCCCGTGCAGGTGCCGGTCTCGTCCTCGGTGCGGTCGAATTCCGCGAGCACGGCGGGGTGCATGCCGTCCCGCCGGCCGATGCGGCGGAAGCGGATGTTGTTCGCCAGCATCATCTGGCGCTCGAGCTGCAGGTGGTGGCGCGCCAGCTCCATCAGTGCGTCCACCTCCTCGGGCGGCCGCTTCCAGTTCTCGCTGGAGAAGGAGTACAGCGTCAGCGCCTTCACGCCCGCATCCGAGCACGCCTGCACGGTGCCGCGCACGCGGCGCGCGCCCTCGCGGTGGCCGGCGATGCGGGGAAGCCCGCGCTGCTCGGCCCAGCGGCCGTTGCCGTCCATGATGATCGCCACGTGCTGCGGCACGCGCGCGGGCGGCTCGGTGCCCGCGGCGGCGGGGGCGGTGGTGGGCGTCGTGGCGGTCATCGGCTGCGGGCGTGCGTGTGTGTGCGGCAGCGGGTTCAGGCGTGGGCCAGCGCCGCGGCGCGTCGGCCGTCGACCAGCGTCTGCGTGCGCTCGGGGCCCAGGCTCACGACCTCGATCGGCACGCCGACGACCTGCTCGATGCGCTCCAGGTAGCGCCGCGCGTTGGCAGGCAGCGTGGCGCGGTCGCCCGCGTCGCGCAGGTCCTCGCTCCAGCCGGGCAGCGTCTCGTAGACCGGCGTGACCGACTCCAGCCGGTGCGCGTCGGGGAGGAAGCGGTCCGTCTCGGTGCCGTCCGGCAGCCGGTAGCGGACGCAGAGCTTCACCTCGTCCAGGCCGCTGAGCACGTCGAACAGCGTGCACGCGATGCCCGTCGCGCCGCAGACCATCGCGCTGTAGCGGACGGCCACCAGGTCCAGCCAGCCGCAGCGGCGGGGGCGGCCCGTGGTGGTGCCGTACTCGCGGCCGCGCTCGCGGATGCGATGGCCGAGCTCGTTGTCCAGTTCCGTCGGGAAGGGGCCCGCGCCGACGCGCGTGCTGTACGCCTTCATGATTCCCAGCACCCGGCCGATCGCGTGGCCCGGCACGCCGGTGCCGGCCGGTATGCCCAGCGTCGAGCAGTTGCTGCTGGTGACGTACGGGAACGTGCCGTGGTCGATGTCCAGCAAGCTGGCGTTCGCGCCCTCGAAGAGCAGTCGCTTGCCGGCGCGCATCGCGTCGTGCAGCGCGTAGACGGTGTCCTGGATGTGCGGGCGCAGGCGCTCGCCGTAGCCGGCGTAGCGCTCGGCCAGTGCCGCGGGGTCCAGCGGCGCGGTCTGCACCCCCAGCGCCTCGAGCTCGGCGGTGCGGAGCTTGCACACCACCTCGAGGCGGCTGCGCAGGTAGGCCGGGTCCAGCAGGTCGCCCATGCGGATGGCGGTGCTGCGGCGCACCTTGTCGGCGTAGGTCGGGCCGATGCCACGGCGGGTGGTGCCGATCGACAGGTTGCCGCGGTCGCCGGACGTCTTGGCCGAGAGGTATTCCTCGAGCGCCGCGTCCTGCTCCTTGTGGTAGGGCATGACCACGTGCGCGCGGTCGCTGATCTTCAGGTTGCCGCCGATGTGCACGCCGCGGGCGCGGAGCGTCTCGAACTCCTGCAGCACCTTCTCGGGGTCGACGACGACGCCGTTGCCGATGACGCATGCCTTGTCGGGGTACAGGATGCCCGACGGGATCAGGTGCAGCGCGTAGCGCTGGTCGCCCACCTGCACCGTGTGGCCGGCGTTCGCCCCGCCGTTGTAGCGGACGATGACGTCGTGCTCGGAGGTCAGCAGGTCGACGATCTTGCCCTTGCCTTCGTCGCCCCACTGCAGGCCGACGATTGCGGTATGGGGAGGGGTGGCGCGGGCATGGGTCGTCATCGCGGGCGGATCGTACCGCCCGGCGGGCACCCTCCTCCTAGGATGCCGGACGCTGCCCATGGCCCATTCGCTGCCCATCGCCGGAACGGGAGGAAGCGTCCCGCCCACCGCCGTTCCCGTGGACCGGGTGCTGGACGGCGTCGTCCCGCGCTTCGAGGGCGCGTACGTGCACGTCCCGTTCTGCTTCCACAAGTGCCACTACTGCGACTTCTATTCGTTCGTCGACCGCGAGGACCGGCAGCCCGCGTACGTCGCGCGGCTCGAGGACGAGCTCGCGTCGATGGCGCGGTCCGTGCACGCTCCGCTCGCCACGGTCTTCGTCGGAGGCGGCACCCCGACGCTCCTGCGTCCGGACCTGCTGGCGCGCGCGCTCCGTGCCATCCGCGAGCGGCTG
>CANHFL010000285.1 GCA_947459855.1 Planctomycetaceae bacterium
AGGTCCCCGGCCAGCTGCTCGACGATGAAGCGGTCGTACGGCTTGTTGTCGCGGAAGGCCTTGATGACCCAGTCGCGCCACAGCCACATCTGGCGCCCAGCGTCCATGTGGATGCCGCTGGTGTCCGCGTAGCGCGCGACGTCCAGCCATGGCACGGCCATGCGCTCGGCGTAGCGGGTGCGGTACGGTTCCTGCGTCAGCAGCCGGTCGACCAGATGCTCGTAGGCGTCGGCACGCTCGTCGGCCATGAACGCGGTCGCCTCCTCGGGCGTCGGCGGCAGGCCGGTCAGGTCCAGGTAGACGCGGCGGCAGAGCGTGGCGCGGTCGGCCTCGGCGCTCGGGTGCGCCCCCTGCCGCTCCAGGTTGGCAAGCACGAACCGGTCGATCTCGGTGCGCGGCCACGCGACGTCCTTCACGGGCGGCGCGACGGAGCGCTGCGGCGCGACGAACGCCCAGTGCTTCTCGTAGTGCGCGCCCTCGGCGATCCACTGGCGCAGCAGCGCGGCCTCGACCGCGGTCACGGCGTGCTTGCCGCTGTCCGGGGGCGGCATGACCTCGTCAGGCGCCGAGGACGTGATGCGCTGCAGCAGCAGCGACTCGTCGGGCTTGCCCGGCACGATCGCGGCGCCGTCCTCGCGGGCGGCGGTGGCGTCCTCGAACGAGTCGAGCCGGAGTCCGGCCTTCTGCTTGGCCCGGTCGGGCCCGTGGCACAGGAAGCAGCGGTCCGAGAGAAGCGGGCGGATGTCACGCCCGTACCGGATGGCCGGGGCGGGCACGAGCGCAGCCCCGGCAGCCGGCCCCGGGGGGGCCCCCGCCAGCGCCGACGCGACCCCCAGCGCCGCCGCCATCATGGCGACGGCACCACCGACGACCGCGCGCAAGGCGATCCGAGGGGGCATCCTGCCCTCCATACCCCTTGATTCCACCCCGCGTTGCACGGCGGGCCGAAAATGGGTTCGGGATATCCCGAACCCATTTTCGGCTGGCGGGCGGCAAGGCACCTGGTCGCCATGCGCGCGGACCGAAGGGGGCCTCAGTCGCTCAGACACTTCCCCGCCGGCGCAATGGCGCCGACGGGGACAAGTCGCTTGGTGAGGCTCCCTCCGCAGCGACGTACGAGGCCATGAGGCTCGCGGACCACGGTCCGATTCGGCCCGGGTCGTCCCACGTGCCGAATAGGCCGACGACGATGACGAGCGGAACCTGGTGGAGCGAGGAAGTTCGCGGAGGAGGGAGCCAAGCGCAGCGAAAGGGCGCGGCGACCGCGCAACGTCTCGCAGCGGCAGCCGAACGGGCCCCTCGCGTGCTGCGACTGCCTGTCCCGCGTCAGCGCTGCTCGGTCTCGAGGTACGTGTACCCCGACAGGCCGGCCTCGTACGCCTTCAGCAGCCCCTGGCTCTCCGCCACGGTCATCTGCTTGTTCACGACGGCCTTCTCGCACTCGCGGCGGACCTCGCCGAAGAGCCGGGCCAGGTCGTAGTGGACGTAGCTCAGGACGTCGCGCACGGCGTCGCCCTCGATGATCTCGTCGATCCACCACTCGCCCTGCTCGTCGATCTTGACGTGCGCGACGTGGGTGTCGCCGAAGAGGTTGTGCAGGTCGCCCAGGGTCTCCTGATACGCGCCCACCAGGAACGCGCCCAGCAGGTACTCCTCGCCGTCCTCGAAGTCGTGCAGCTCGACCCAGCGCTTGACGTCGTGGTCGTCGACGAAGCGGTCGATCTTGCCGTCGGAATCGCAGGTCAGGTCGGCGATCGTGGCCTTGCGCGTCGGGCGCTCGTTCAGGCGGTGGATCGGCGCGATCGGGAACAGCTGGTTGATCGCCCAGATGTCCGGCAGGCTCTGGAAGATCGACAGGTTGCAGAAGTACGTGTCGCTCAGCGCGGTCTCGAGGTCGCCCAGTTCCTCGGGCGGGCGGGCCATGCCGCGGGCCACGTCGCGGATCTTCGCACACGCGGCCCAGAAGATGCTGTCGACCAGCGCGCGGTGCTCCAGGCTCATCAGGCCCACGTTGAAGAGGCGGAGCGCCTCGTCGCGGTCCTCGAGCAGGTCGTTGTAGTTCTCGACCAGCCGGCGCTCGCTGATGCCGTTGTAGACGTCGTAGATGTCGACCAGCGGGCGAGGCAGGTCCTCGCCGGGCGCGGGCGCCGGCAGCTTGGCGGGCACCGTGAAGCGGTCCAGGCGGTTGGCGCCCAGGACGTCGAACACCAGCACGCTCTGCTGCGCCACCATGGCGCGGCCGCTCTCGCTGACGATCATCGGGTGCTTCACGCCCTCCTCGTCGCACACCGTCATCACCTTGTAGACGACGTTGGAGGCGTACTCCTGGAGCGTGTAGTTCATCGAGAACTCGAAGCTGGTCTGGCTTCCGTCGTAGTCGATGCCCAGGCCGCCGCCGATGTCCAGGTACTTCATGCCCGCGCCGGCCTTCGCCAGCTGGCTGTACACGCGCGCGAGCTCGTTGATGCCCTGGTTGACCTGGCGGATGTCGTGGATCTGGCTGCCCATGTGGCAGTGCAGGAGCTGCAGGCAGTCCTCCATGCCCTTGGCGCGCAGGATGCCCAGCACCTCCAGCACCTCGTTCATGCTCAGGCCGAACTTGGCCTTCAGGCCGCTCGAGTGGCGCCAGCGGCCGGCGCCCTGCGAGGCCAGGTTGACGCGCACGCCGATGGTCGGGCGCACGCCGTGCTGCTCGTAGAAGCGCAGGATCAGCTTCAGCTCGGTGATGTTCTCGATCACCGGGATGATGTTGCGGCCCAGCTTCTTGGCGAGCGCGGTGAACTCGATGTACCGCTCCTCCTTGAAGCCGTTGCAGATGATCAGGCGATCCGGCGTGTCGCTGGTCATGCCCATGACCGCGAGCAGCTCGGGCTTGCTGCCGGCCTCCAGGCCGAAGCCCAGCGCCTTGCCGGCGTCGCGGACTTCCTCGACGACGCGGCGCTGCTGGTTGACCTTGATCGGGAAGACCGGCGTGTAGGTGCCGGTGTATTCAAGTTCCGAGATCACTTCGTTGAATGCGTCACGGAGGCGGCGTACCCGGTTCCGGAGGATGCCCGAGAAGCGGACGAGGGCTGGGAGGCGGAGCCCCTTCTTCTCGACCTCGGCGATGACCGCGGAGAGCGGGACGGCCTTGTGGGTGCTGACGCCGTCGGGGTGCACG
>CANHFL010000286.1 GCA_947459855.1 Planctomycetaceae bacterium
ACCGGCGGCTGCGGCCAGCGCGTCCATGCGCGCGCGGATGCGCGGCCCGCCGTGCGGCATCACCAGCGCATGGCCGGCATGGACGCGCGCGACGACGCCGTCGTCGACTTCGCCGAAGCGGCGCCAGGCCACGCGGCCAGCGGCGGGCGCGGCTGCGCCCGTGAGCGCGCGGAGGACCTGTTCGACGTGTTCGGGCGCGCCTTCGAGCTGCGCCACCGCGATCGCCCCGGGCGCGCGCGCGGTGGACCACCACCAGCGCGCGCCGGTCACTCGGCCTCGCCGGCGGTGCGGGCCGCCACCAGGATGCCGCGCAGCACCAGGTCGGGCGCGACACGGCTGACCAGCTCGCTGTCCTCGAAGAGCGTCTCGGCGTCGCCGCCGGTGGCGATCACCAGCGGGAACGCGCCGTAGTGCGCGCTGTAGCGCTCGACCAGCGCCTGCACCGCGCCGCGGATGCCCTCGTAGACGCCCAGCTGCATCGCGTCGACGGTGTTGCGGCCGAAGGCCTCGTCCGATGCGGGGCGTCCGAACTTCACCTTGGGCAGCGCGGCGGTGCCGGCGTTCAGCGCGTCCAGCTGCATCTGCGCGCCGGGCGCGATCGCGCCGCCGTGGAAGACGCCCTCGCCGTCCACGAAGTCGACGGTCACCGCGGTGCCGGCGTCGACGATGATCACGGCCTGCTTGAACGCGTCGAACGCGGCGGCGGCGGCCAGCAGGCGGTCCTGGCCGGGCGTCGCGCCCTCGTCCAGGCAGCGGCCGATGGGGACCTCGATGTCGCGGCCCACGCGCCACACGTCGGTGTGCAGCGCGGCGGCCAGCTTCGCCTCGACGGCGGTGGCCACGGGGTCGTTCACGCTGGCGACGACGATCGTGCCCTCTTCCTCGCCCTTGTGCGCCCACTGCTTGGCGGCGGCATCGACGATCGCCGCGACGTCGCCGTTGGTCAAGCGCTGCACCACGTGCAGCTGGTCGCCGTGGAAGTGGCCCACGGCCGTGCGCGTGTTGCCGACGCTGATCGCCAGGAGGAATGACATGCGCGCGAGTATAGAAATTGTGTTCGGGATAACCCGTACCGATTTCCGGGCCGAAATTGGTACGGGGTTATCCCGAACACAATTTCGCCATCCGCGCGTGCATCGCCGCGAACAGCGCGCGGCACACCGGCCCGGGGGTGCCGTCGCCGACGGTCGCGCCGTCCAGCCACGTCACGCCGCTCACGAAGCGGCGACTGCTCAGGATCAGTACCTCGTCGGCGGTGCGCAGCTCGGCCTCGGGGACGGCGCGCTCCTCGAATTCCACGCCGGCCGTGCGCGCCGCGTCCAGCATCCATGCGCGCATCGTGCCGTGCAGCACCGGCGTGCGGCCGTCGTCCAGCGCGCACGTGGCCACGCGGCCGCCGCGCACGACGGCGACGTTCGTGTACGCGCCCTCGCTGACCAGGCCGTCGCGCACCAGGATGCACTCGTCGGCGCCGGCGCGCTGCGCCTCGATCAGCGCCAGGATGTTGCCGGCCAGGCTGATCGTCTTGATCTCGCATCGGTGCCAGCGCAGGTCGGGGCGCACGATCGCGCGCGCCGCCTCGGGCTGCGTGAACCCGGCCAGCGGCGCGGTCGGCGTCGCGAACGCCACCACCGTCGGCACGAGCCCCGGCGCCGGCATGTGCGCTCGCGCTGCGCCCGCGCCGCGCGTCACCTGCAGGTAGACGCTGGCGTCGCGCAGCCCGTTCGCGCGCAGCAGTTCGGCGCAGATCGTCCGCAGCGTCGCGCATCGAAGCCATCGATCCCCGCCAGCGCGCAGCTCCGCGCCAGGCGCTCCTCGTGCAGGTCCATCGCGGCGCCGACGCCGCCGAAGAAGCGCACCAGTTCGTAGACGCCGTCGCCGAACAGGAAGCCGCGGTCCATCACGCTGACCGTCGCGGACTCCTGCGGCACCAGCGCGCCGTTCACCCAGGCCAGCATGCCGCTCACCGCCCGCCGCCCGCCGCGCCGCCGCCGATCACGCTGCGCACCGCGCCCATGCCGGCGGCCTCGGGCGCCGCGCGCTTCCCGCGCGCCGCCGCCACGAACGCCGCCGCGCGCGCCGGGTCCACGGGGTTCTCCCAGCGGCCGTCGACCTTGATGCTGCTGCCCACGATCGCCGCGTCCGCCACCGCGAGCGTGGCCGCCACGCTGCCCGCGTCCGCGCCGCTGCCCGTCAGCACCGGCAGCCCGCACGCCGCGCGCACGGCGCGCACCTCGCCGAGGTCCACCCGCGCGCCGGTCTCGGCGCCCGTCACGATCACGCCGTCGGCCAGGAAGAACTCGCACGCACGCGCGCACGCCGCGATGTCCAGGTCGCCCGTGATGGCGTGCGACGCATGCTTCTTCTTGATGTCCGCGTAGATGCGCACGCGGTCGGCGCCCCACGCACGGCGCGCGCGCAGCAGCGGGCCGGCCGCGGCGTCGGCCATCAGGCCCTCGTCCGCCACGTGGCTGAACACGAAGTTCTCCGCGCGCACGAAGTCCAGGCCCGCGGCGTGCGCGACGGCCAGCGCCTCCATCGACCCGCCGCCCAGGATCTGTATGCCGACCGGCCCGTCGAACGCGGCGCGCACCGCGGCCGCGGCCGCAGCCATGCACGCGGTGACCTCGGGGCCGATCCCGTGCTTCAGGTACGGCCGGTCGTGCATGTTCTCGATGATGATCGCGTCGAAGCCGCACTCGGCCAGGATGCGCGCCTCGCGGGCGGCCTGTGCCGCGATCGCCGCCGGCGCCAGCGCCGCGCGCGGCGTGCCGGGCAGCGCCGCCACGTGGACCATGCCGATCGCGCCGTGCAGGAAGGGGGTGGCGGTCATTGCGTGGATCCTCCTTGGGTGCCGCTTTCGGCTTCCTGGTTGCCCATCAGCGCCTCGTGGTACGAGCGGAACTCGGCGCTCTGCTCGACGCGCAGCAGCTCCAGCTCGATGCGCTTCTCGATCCCGGGGTCGAGCCCCAGGCGCATGCCGAGGGCCACGTAGCCCCGGTAGATCGGCTTCGGCAGCACCACCAGGTCCGCGTCCTTGCTGCGCGCCACCAGGAAGTCCAGCACGGACGTCGCGCCGACGACCGCGTCGATCTCGCGGTTCTCCAGGGCGGCCAGCGCCAGCTCGAACGTCTGGTAGGGGATGCC
>CANHFL010000287.1 GCA_947459855.1 Planctomycetaceae bacterium
AGGTGGTCTGGCCGTCCGCCTGACGGAAGGCAAGGTCGCCCTCCCAGTCGGCGTCGTGGCCGACGAGGTGCGGCACCTGCTTCAGGATCAGCAGCACGCCGATCGCGGCCAGCAGACCCTTGATGACGTTGTTCGGGAAGTAGTTCGCCAGCGCGCCCGCACGGAGCAGCCCCAGCACGACCTGCAGCGCGCCCGCGATGAGGACCGCGAGCAGGAACGCCTCGAACGCGCCGAGCTTCGTGATCTGCGTCAGGACGATCGCCGCCAGGCCGGCCGCCGGCCCACTGACGCTCACGTGCGACCCGCTGAGCAGGCCCACGACGATGCCCCCCAGGATGCCGGAGACGAGGCCCGACATGAGCGGAGCGCCCGAGGCATGCGCGATGCCGAGGCAGAGCGGGACAGCCACCAGAAACACCACGACACCACTGATGGCGTCGCGCGCGAGGCTGGCCGTGCGTGTGATGGGAGCGGAGGCGGTGGCGGTGGCGGCGTTGGCGAGCATGGCGTGCGGATGTCGGTCTACCCAGGCCGAACCCCAATGTTAAACAACGAGCATGGGAAGCCCGGATGATTCGTGCCAAATCGCCAATATGCCCCCGCCCTGTTGAGATTCCATCCGCTGCTGCGGATTCCTCCCGACAGCGGATGCAGGAGGTCCTGGATCGACCCCTGCCCAAGCGATTGGACGCGTCAGCCCGACGTTCCCCAGGCCCCGAGGAGCACCGCCAAGTCGCCGCCGTTCACCATCGAGTCGTTGTTCAGGTCCTCGGGACCCGTGTACATGCCCGGACGGAATGCCGCGAGCAGGAGGCCCAGGTCCTTGCCGTTGACGATCCCGTCGTGGTTCAGGTCGGGCGTGCGGGTCGCCACCATCGAGCGCACCGAGACAAGCCCACCGAGGTCGGTGGCACCCGCCGCCGCGCCGACCGCGACGTGCGCGCCCGACGCCGCGACCCCGGTGCCGAATGCCGCGTCCGCGGCGCCTGCGAGCGTCGCCTGGAGCGTCAGCCCGCCGAGGGTGTCGAGCTCGTAGACCGCCACCTGCCCCGAGGCGAGCGAGGACGCCCCCTGCTCCGTGCCGATCACCAGCTGCCCGCGCTCAAGCGCGACGGTCGAGCCGAAGCCCGCGCACTCGCCCGGCCACGGCGTGGCGATCACCTGGCGCACCGCGTGCGGCGGCGCCGCATCCAGCACGAAGACCGTGCCGGCGTCGCAGGGCTGACCGTACGCGCCCGGTGCACCGACGACGAGGAACGTGCCGTCACAGGCGAGCGCGGCGCCGAAGCCCTGCACGGCTGGGCCGGAGGCGGGCGGCTGGATCGTCGACTCGTGCGCCGGCGTGCCGCCCACGAACGCGAAGACGCCGACCGAGCCGCTGCCGCGGTCGCAGCTGGCGTAGACGCGGTCCCCGGCGGCGGCCAGCGCACCGCGCCCCAGGCGGTCGAAGGACGCGGCGTCGGGCAGCGCCAGGCTGGCCACGAACGTGAAGGTCGAGGCCGCGTCGCGCCGGAACGCGTGCACCGCGCCGGCATCGGTCGCGGCCGTCGCATCGACGCCCGGCGCGGACGCGAACGCCCAAGGCAGCGATCCGCCGCCGGCGCTCGCCACGCTGGTGGCGACGCAGGTGCCGTACTGGTCGCCCCCACGGACCGCGGGCGGCGCGAGCGCGATGCCGAAACCATTCGACGGCGCGGCGAGCGCGTTCGAGAGAGGGAACACCTCGGCGAATCCCGCGACCTGGTCGGCTGCGGCTGTCGACGTCGAGGTCAAGCGGTGTCCCGGAGAGCCGACGACGAGGAACCCCGCGCTCGAGACGGCGCCCGCCGCCGTCACCGTCTTGCCGTAGGCGATCGACGCACCGAACAGCGCACCCGGCTGCGGGCTGGAGCTGGTGAGCTGCCACGCGTACTGCCACGTCATGCCCGGCACCGTGATGAACGACCAGGCGTGCACGACGCCCGAGGCGCGCTGGCTGCCGGACGCGAGCGGCGCCCCCGCCCAGAGCGCGGCGGCGACGCCGGTGTTCTGCTGCATGGTGGGCGTCGGCGAGAGCTGGAAGAGCGCGACGCTGGTGCCCGTGCACGCGCCCGCCTGCGGAATGGTGGGTGAGAGCTGGAACGAGGCCCAATCAGCGTGCAGGCCGGCGGCCAGGGCGACGGCGGCGCAGGAGGCGGCGATCGAGAGCCGGATGGTGCGTGGGTGCATGGGGTGCTCCTCAGCGGACGTGCGTCAGGTCGCGGCCGGCGATGCCGTCCGTGGTCAGGAGGTGCGGGCTGGCGGCGAAGCCGTCGATTGCTTCCGAGCCCCACACTCCCGTCGGGCCGTAGGGCGTGTCGCGGCTCCACAGGCCGTCGCCGCCGCCGGCGCGGACATCGGCGTCGTCTGCCGCGTACGCCGACATCGCGGTGAAGGAGACGTGGCCATCGAAGAAGATCGCGCCGGGCTGGGAACCGGGGCCGGAGTTGAAGCGGTACGCGGCCCCGGCGGTGGTCCCGTCGCGGCCGAGCGCCGGCGGCTGCTGGCACCAGCGCTTCTCCATGAGACGCGTCTTCAGCGCGGGATGCACCGCCATCGAGGCGGTGGGCGCGAAGTAGGCGTCGTTGTAGGTGTCGGGCGACCGGAAGCCCCCCTGCGAGGATGCACGGAAGACGCCCGGGCCCCACATCGCGGCGGGACTCAGACCGTAGGTCGAGGTGAAGTCGTTGTCCCAGATGCCCGGCATGTACCCGTCGAATTCGGCGGTCGAGCCGAATGCCCCCGCCTGCAGCCGGCCGAAGGTGACCGTGTCGTTCGGCGCGTAGAAGACCGGATCGAAGAACCGCGCGCAGACGTACTCACGCAGGCCACGGATGTTGGGAAACTGCCACGTGCCGATTGCGTAATTGGATGGCGAAGAGAGGCTGCCGGTCGTACCACCCAGCGCCATCGGCATGACGAGCGGCCAGTTCCCGCAGTTGCCGGGGAAGGTGGCGCACGTGATCGGCGAGCCCTTGATCCAATACCCCCAGAGCGCGCCGGTCCCCTCGCCGTTGCCGAGGATCGCCTGCGGCGGACAGCGCCGCGCCGTGAACGCGGAGCACCCGGGCCATCGCCCCATCTCGGCGTCCATCAGGGTGAACACCCGCCCGTTCCAGTCCGCCTC
>CANHFL010000288.1 GCA_947459855.1 Planctomycetaceae bacterium
AGCCGCGTCGCCAGGTGCTGCGCCGCGTCCTCGATCGGGATCACGCGGTCGACCACCAGGTTCGGCTGCCCGCGCGCGTGGTCCACGCGCCCCACCATCAGCACGATTCGGTCCTGCTGCAGGATCTCGCCGTACTTCGAGAACGTCTCGGCGAAGAGCACGCCGTCCAGGTTGCCGCCGGCGTCGCTGAGCGTGAACATCGCCATGCGCTGCCCGGCGCTCTTGCCGTTCTTCGTCACCACGTGGCGCACGCGCGTGACCATGCCGCCGACCACCGCGGTGGTGTCCTGCGCCATCTGCGACGCCGTGGCCGAGTTGCCCGTGCAGAACGTGGCCAGCTCGCCCTTGTACTGGTCCAGCGGGTGGCCGCTGACATGGAAGCCGAGCGCCTCCTTCTCGAACGCCAGCGCCTGCAGCCGCGGCCACGCCTCGGTCTTGCGCAGCACGTGCGCGGACCCGGCCGCGCCGGCCGCGGGCTTCGGGGCCACGCTCTCGAAGTCGCCGAAGAACGTCATCTGCCCGACGCGGCGGTCCTCGTTGCGGCTGTGGCCCGTCTTCACGGCGTCGTCGATCGTGGCGACCAGCGCCGCGCGCTCCTCCACGCCGTGCAGCGAGTCGAACGCACCGCCCTTCACGAGCGCCTCGATGGTGGCGCGGTTCACGGCCCGCAGGTCGACGCGCTCGCAGAAGTCGAAGATGTCCTTGAAGCGGCCGCCCTTCGCGCGCTCGGCGATGATCGCGCCGATCGCCGCCTCGCCGCTGCCCTTGATCGCCTTCAGGCCGAAGCGCACGTGCCCGTGCACCGCGTCGCGCGGCTCGCCGTCCAGGTAGACGACGCTGAAGTCCGCGTCGGAGAGGTTCACGTCCGGAGGGCGCACCTCGACGCCCACGTGCGGCCGCGAGGGCGAGCTGTCGGGGAACACCGTGCGTCGGCACTCCTCCAGGTAGATGGCCCAGTCCTCGACCTTCTGCGCCTGGCTCTCGTAGCTGAGCACCGCGGCCATGAAGTGGTTCGGGAAGTAGGTCTTGAGGTACGCGGTCTGGTACGAGAGGATCGAGTAGCCCGTCGAGTGGCTCTTGTTGAAGCCGTAGCCCGCGAACTTCACGATCAGGTCGAAGAGCTCGTTCGCCTGCTGCTCGGAGACGCCGCGCTCGCCCGCGCCCTTCACGAAGGAACCGCGCGCGCCCGCGATCACGTCCTCCTTCTTCTTGCTGATCGCCTTGATGATGCCGTACGCCTCGCGCAGCGGGATGCCGCCCAGGCCGTGGAGCACCTGCATCACCTGCTCCTGGTAGACCATCACGCCGTAGGTCTCGCCGGTGTGGTGCTCGATCACGTCGTGCACCTGGGGCACCGGCTCGCGGCCGTGCTTGCGCGCGTTGTAGGCGGGGATCAGGTCCATCGGGCCCGGGCGGAAGAGCGCGTTGGCCGCGATCAGGTCCTCCAGGCGGTCGGGCTTCATGTCGGCCAGCAGCTTGCGCATGCCGCCCGACTCGAACTGGAACACGCCGCTGGTGTCGGCGCGGCGGTACAGCGCGTAGACGCGCTGGTCGTCGTACGGGATGCGGTCCAGGTCCAGCGGGTCCGGCCCGCCGTCGCCCGGCTCGCGGCCCACCGCGCGCAGCACGGCCTCGGGCGCCATGGTGCCGCGGATCAGCTTCTTCGCCAGCTCCACGGTGGAAAGCGTGCGCAGCCCCAGGAAGTCCATCTTCAGCAGGCCGGCCTTCTCGCAGGTGGGGCCGTCCCACTGGGTGACCACTTCCTCGCCGCCCCCCGTCGGGCGGCAGAGCGGCACGATCGAGTCCAGCGGCCGCGTGGCCACGACGACGCCCGCGGCGTGGATGCCCTGGCTGCGCGCGTGGTCCTCCAGCTCGCGGGCCGTGTCGACGATGCGGCGGACCCCGTCCTCGTTCTCGTAGGCGGCCTTGAAGTCGGGGTTCTTCTGCAGCGCCTCGTCCAGCGTGATGTCCAGCTCGGCCGGCACCAGGTTGGCCAGGCGCTGGCCGTCGGCGGGCAGCAGGCCGAAGACGCGCGCGACGTCCTTGATCGCGGCCTTCGCCTTCAGGCGGCCGAACGTCGCGATCTGCGCGACGTGGCCGTACTTCTCGCGCACGTACTGGATGACCGCGCCGCGGCCGTCCTGGCAGATGTCGATGTCGATGTCGGGGTACTCGGCGCGGTCCGGGTCGGTGAAGCGCTCGAACAGCAGGCCGAACTTCACCGGGCACGCGTTCGAGAGGCCCAGCACGTAGCCCACCATCGTGCCGACGCCCGAGCCGCGGGCGAGCGACGGGATGCCGTTCTGCCGCGCCCAGTTCACGAAGTCCCACACGATCAGGAAGTACGCGCTGATCGACTTGTCGGCCAGCACCTTCAGCTCGCGCTCAAGGCGCGCGCGGACCTCGGGCGTGGCGCCGTCGGCGCCGTAGCGCCAGACCAGGCCGGCCTCGGACAGGTCGCGCAGGGCGCGGTCGCACTCGGTGCGCAGCTTCGCCACGTCGACGTCGACGTCCTTCGTCTGGTCGAAGGGCAGCAGCTCCACCGTGCGGCAGTAGGCCTTGAACCACTCGGTCAGGTCGCCGTCGCGCTTCGGGTCGTAGCGCTTCGCGGGGCCCGGGTGCCGCACGCGCACGACCGGCGCGTGGTTCTCCTTCTCGGGGAACGCGACGTTGCAGCGGTCCGCGATGCGCAGCGTGTTCGCCAGCGCCTCGCGCTCGGCGTCGTCCTGGTCGAAGAGCGCGTGCATCTCCGCGGGGCTCTTGACGTAGAGCTCCTCGGGGTAGCGGATGCGGTCGGGCACGTCCTTCGTCTTGCCCATCGAGATGCAGCAGAGCGTGTCGTGGACGTCGTGGTCCTGCGCGCGCAGGAAGTGCGCGTCGTTGTCGCACACCAGCGGCAGGCCGAGCTTCTTCGCCAGCTTCTTCAGGAGCGGGTTGATGCGCTCCTGGTCCTCGACGTGGCGCTGCAGCTCGATGTAGAAGCGCGGCTCGCCGTCGGGGCCGGGGGCGAAGGTGTCGCGGTGCCACTCGGCCTCGGCCACCGCGGCGTCCCAGTGCTTCGACTGGTTGGTGCGGACGAACTGCTCCAGGTGGTGCGCGATGCTGGACCCCAGGTGGCCGTTGATCGCCACCAGG
>CANHFL010000289.1 GCA_947459855.1 Planctomycetaceae bacterium
GCGAGACCCCGCTCCGCCGGTCGGAGGACGCCGAGCTCCAGAAGTCGCTCGACGCCACGCTGGCGCACGAGGCAAGTTCCGCCACCTTGGCGGCGCCTCCGGCCCAGGTCGAGAGCCCGGCCAGTTCGGTGTTCGAGAGCCTGAAGTCCCGCCGGACGCAGCTGGACGCCATGGGGCCCCAGCCTGCCGACGGGGGGGTCGGGCTCGACGTCGGGCCTGACATCGACGGCAAGCGCCCCAAGGAGGTCCTGCTGACCCTCCAGCAGGCGATCGCGTCGACCGTCCAGAACAACCTGGGCGTCCAGACCGCCCGCCTCGAGGAGGCCATGAGCCAGGCGGACATCGTCCGCGCCGAGGCGATCTTCGACACCGTCTTCTTCGCCAACGGCGGCGTCGAGCGTTCGTTCCAGCCGGTGCCGACCCTGAACCTGGGCGGCGGCAGCAGCTTCCTGATCAATCCGACCGCCGACCAGCAGAACTGGAACCTGACCACGGGCATCGAGCAGCGCCTGGCGTCGGGCGCCACGCTGACCGTCTCGGAATCGATGCGCCGGCAGAGCTTCAACGACCCGGGCGACACCATCACGCCGAACCCGGCTTACTACAGCGCCGTCAACATGACGCTGAGCCAGCCGATCCTGCGCGGCTTCGGCACCGACGTCAACCTGGCCTCGCTGCGGATCGCGCGGAACCAGGACCGCCGCGCCATTCAGCTGCTGCGGGCGTCGCTGCTGCAGGCGGTGGCCACGGCGGAGGCCACGTACTGGGAGGTCTACGTCGCCCGCCAGCGGCTGGTCAGTGCGCGCTGGCTGCTGAAGGTCGGCGAGGACGTGCGCGACCTGCTCTCGCGGCGCCGCAACTACGACACGTCGCTGGCGCAGTACGCCGACGCCGTCTCCAAGGTCGAGGATCGCCGGGCGTCCGTGATCCGCGCCGAGCGCGAGCTGCAGCGCACCGTCAACGCCCTCAAGCGGATCATGAACGACCCCCGCCTGCCGCCGGGCGGGAACGAGACGATCGTGACCGCGGACACGCCCGTGGACCAGCCGCTGAAGTACAGCATGCCCGACGCGCTCGGCACCGCGATGGCGCAGAACCCGTCGGTGGCCGCGGCGCTTCTCTCGATCGACGATGCCTCGATCGGCGTCGACGTCGCGGACAACGGCCGCCTGCCCCAGCTGGACCTGAACACGAGCGGTGCGCTGTACGGCCTCGCTTCGGGCTTCGGCGACTCGTGGAGCTCGCTCGGCAGCAACGACTGGATCGAGTGGGCCGTCGGCGCCACCTTCCGCCAGGCGATCGGCAACCGCGAGGGCGAGGCCGATTACCGCCGCGCGCGCCTGGCGCGCTCGCGCGCCGTCATCCAGTACAAGGCGGCCGTTCAGTCGGCGGTGCTCGACGTCCGCAACGCGCTGCAGGAGGCGTCCGCGCAGTACCGCCTGATCGAGCAGACGCGCGCCCAGCGGCTTGCCGCCGCCGAGAACATGCGTGCGCTGGGCATCGAGGAGGAGAACATCGCGCAGCTGACGCCGGAGTTCCTGGCGCTCAAGTTCTTCCGCCAGGACGGCCTGGCGATCACGCAGGTCGCCGAAGCCGCCGCGCTGGCCGAGTACAACGTCGCGATCGCGAACCTCTACGCCGCGATGGGGAGCGCGCTGGAGCGCAACCGCATCGAGCTGAAGCTTGTCGACGCGCTGCCCGCGCACTGACCGCGATGCCGACGATCCTGGACCCAACCGACCTCTCGATCGAGATCGCCGCCGAGGCGCTCCGTGCCGGGCGCCCCGTCGCGTTTCCCACCGAGACGGTCTATGGCCTGGGCGCGCTCACGCTGGACGCCGCCGGCTGCGCCGAGGTCTACCGCATGAAGGGCCGTCCGGCCGCGAACCCGCTGATCGCGCACGTGCTGGACGCGTCCGGCGCGCGTGCGATCACGTCCGCATGGTGCCCGCGCTGCGACGAGCTGGCCTCCCGCCTCTGGCCCGGGCCGCTGACGATCGTGGTCGCGCGCCGTCCCGAGGTGCCCGTCGTCGCCGTGGGCGGCCGCCCGACCATCGCCGTGCGCTCGCCCAGCCACCCGGTGGCCCGGCGACTGCTGCAGGAGCTGGGCGGGGCCGCCGTCAGCGCGCCGAGCGCCAACCGCTGGGGCCGCATCAGCCCCACGATCGCGCGCCACGTCGCCGAGGAGTTCATCGCCGAGGACGACCTGGTGATCCTGGACGGCGGCCGCAGCCAGCTTGGCCTGGAGAGCACCGTCATCGACCTCTCCGGCCCGCGGCCGACGCTGCTGCGCCCCGGCTCGGTCACGCTCGAGGCGCTGCGCGAGATCCTGGGCGAGGTCGACGCGCCCGAGATCGTGGAGCAGGGGGCCAGCCCCGGCACCGCGGCGCGCCACTACGCGCCGCGCACCACGGCCGCGCTGGTCGCGTTCGGCGGCATCCGCGAAGCGCTCGCCGGCCAGAAGGCACCGGCCGCGGTGCTCTGCTTCGACTCCTCGCATGTGCCCAGCCCGCACACCGCGACGGCCATGCCGCGTGATGCCGCCGTCTACGCCAGTGCGCTGTACGACGCGCTGCGCTCGGTCGATTCGCTGGGCTGTGCGCGCATCCTGATCGAGGCCCCGCCCAGCTCCGACGGCCTCTGGCGCGCGGTGGTGGACCGCCTGCGCCGCGCGACGACCGCGTAAGTCACGCCCCGCTTCGGTTGCCGATTCACGGCATCGGGATCTTCACGCCCAGCCGCGCCCCGCAGTCCTTGGCGACCTCGTACCCCGCGTCCGCGTGGCGGAAGACGCCCATCATGGGATCGTTGGTCAGCACCCGCTCCAGGCGCTTCGCCGCCTCCGGCGTGCCGTCGGCCACGATGACCTGTCCGGCGTGCTGGCTGTAGCCGATGCCGACGCCGCCGCCGTGGTGGAAGCTGGTCCAGCTGGCGCCGCTCGCGATGTTGACGGCGAAGTTCAGGATCGCCCAGTCGCTGACCGCGTCGGTCCCGTCCAGCATGCCCTCGGTCTCGCGGTTGGGGCTGGCGACGCTGCCGCAGTCCAGGTGGTCGCGGCCGATGACGATCGGCGCCTTCACCTTGCCGCTGGCGACCAGCTCGTTGAACCGCAGGCCCGCCTTGTGGCGCTCGCC
>CANHFL010000290.1 GCA_947459855.1 Planctomycetaceae bacterium
AACGCCTGCAGGAGCTCATGGACCTGCCGCGCGAGGACGTCGCCGAGCGCCGCAAGCCCGCGCTGGCGCGCCACTGCCGGGAGATCGCGTTCGAGCAGGTCACGTTCACGTATCCGGGCGCCAAGGGGCCCGCGCTGGACGCGGTCAGCGTGCGGATCGCGCACGGAGAGCGCGTGGCGATCGTCGGTCCCAACGGCTGCGGCAAGACGACGCTGCTGTCGCTGGTGCCCCGGCTGTTCGAGCCCGCGGCGGGCAGGATCACCGTGGACGGCACGGACATCGGCGGCACCAACGTCACGACGCTACGCGACCAGCTGGGCGTGGTCACGCAGGACGCGGTGATCATCCGCGGCACGGTCGAGGACAACATCCGGTTCGGCAACACGTCGGTCGATCGCGCCGCGGTCGTGGATGCCGCGCGCCGCGCGCACGCGCTCGGGTTCATCGAAAGGATGCCGAAGGGCCTCGACACCGCCGTGGCCGAGGGCGGCGCGTCGCTCAGCGGCGGCCAGCGTCAGCGCATCGCGATCGCCCGCGCGATCCTGCGCGACCCGGCGATCCTGATCCTCGACGAGGCCACCAGCCAGGTCGACGCCGAGAGCGAAGAGCAGATCAACGAGGCGATCCGCGAGTTCAGCGTCGGCCGCACCGTGCTGGTGATCGCGCACCGGCTGTCGACCGTTCGCACGGCCGACCGCATCGTCGTCATGGACGCCGGCCGCGTGGTGGCCACGGGGACGCACGACCAGCTGCTCCAGGGTTGCGACGTGTACGCGCGGATCGCACGGACGCAGCTGGCGGGCTGAGCGTTCGCGCGGCGTCGGCCGCGCGTCGGGGCCACACTGTTCAGGGCGTTCCGGCCGGGCTGCCGCCCGGCGCGGGGACGGCGTCCCCGCGCGAGGGCTGCGGTGCGCCGCCGAGCGCGGGAATGGCGGTGCCGCTCGGCGCCGGGACCGCGGGGAGCGCCGGGGCGTTCGGGTCGGGCAGGGAGGGCGCTTCCGCGGCGGGAGCCGTCGCCGGCGCCGCGACCTTTTCGGCAACGGCCGGGGCCGCGCCGCGCGTCTCCAGCGCGATCCAGAACAGGATCACCGCGCCCACCAGCGTCAGGCACGCCAGGATCGCGACGAACAGCATCCAGTTCTGCAGCTGCGTGTGCAGGCGCTGCACTCCCGCATCGCGCTCGGACGTCTTCTCGAGCAGGCCCTGGAGCGCCGCGGCGCTGCGGTCGGTGGTCGCCTGGAGCTGCACCACCGCGCTGGCCAGGGTGGTCACGCCCTCCGCGACCCTCAGCGCGCTCTCGTGGTTCATGTCCAGCTGCTGCTGCACCAGGCCGAGCACGTCGCGCTGCTGCTCGACGCCCTGCGTGATGCGGGCGAGGGTCTTCTCGACCTGCTCGTCGCGCTGGCGGGTGTACATCAGCTGCTGGGCCACCAGGTCGGCCAGGCGCGTCTGCTGGCGGACCAGCTCCGGCAGCGCGCCCATCGTCTGGGGCAGCGTCGACACCACCCGCGCCAGTTCCTGCTGGCGCTGGTCCTGCTGGTCCAGGAAGGCGCGGAAGTCGCGCGCCATGGTGACGATCTCCTGGCTGTCCGCGGGCACGGTCATCGCGTGCTCGGCGTCGACGGTCGCGCCCGGGGCGCGACGCGCCGGCTCGGCGCGGTCGCGGCCAAGGAAGAGCGAACGGAGCGTGTCGAGGAATCGGCCCATCGGGGGCGGCAGCGTAGCCCGAAGCGCCGCGCGTGGGGCGGGCTAGCATCCGCGAATGGCCTCGACCGCCTCCATTGCGGGCTCCATGGCGCGCGCGCTCGTCGCCGCGGCGATCGCGCTGGCGGCGTGCGCCTGCGACGGCGCGACGCCCGCGAAGGACGTCCGTCCCGGTGCGTTGCGCATCGCGTCGCTCAGCCCTGCGCTGACCGCCACCGCGGCGGAACTTGGTGCGGGCGCATCCATCGTGGGCCGGACGCCGTGGTGCACGGGCGTGGAGCCGTCGGTGCCCGTCGTCGGGTCGCTCGCCGATTGCGACCTCGAGCGCCTCGTCTCGCTGCGGCCGGGGCTGGTGCTGGTGCAGGCGCACGAGCCGACGGCGGACCTGGTCCGGGTGGCACGGGCACGCGGCATCGACCTGCGGTGCTGGCACCTCGACACGGTTGGCGACGTGCAGGCCATGGTCGCGGACCTTGGGCGCGAGCTGGAGCGCCGTGGGATCCCCGGCGCGCAGGCCGCGGCTGATGCGATCATCGCAGGTCACCTGCAGGCCGTTCGTGCACCGATCGCCGAGCGCGGGGCGACCCTGCTGCTGTTCTCGACGGATCCGCCCATGGCGTTCGGGAGCGGCACCTATCCGGACGGTCTGTGGTGCGCGATGGGCGGCACCAACGCGGTGGACGTGCCCGGCTACCCCCAATTGGCAGCCGAGGACATCGTGCGCCTGAAGCCGGCGCGGGCAGTCGTGTTCGGACGTGGCCCGATCCCCGATTGGCTCCGGCGCGCGACGCAGGGGCCCGTCGTCACCGTCGATGCGCCGTGGCTCCTGGAGCCTGGGGCGCGGATGCTCCGGGATGGCCCGCCCGCGCTGCGCGTGGCGGCAGCCGCCGCCGAGAGCGCGGGGGAACCGGCGCCGTGAAGAACCGCGGGACCGGCACGGGGCGCCACCCGGCGCGCGGCGTCCTGCTTGCTGCGGGTGCGCTGCTTGCCGCCTGCGCAGGCAGGTTCCTGGCGGTCCGTGGCCTCGATGGTGCTTGGCTTCTCGGCTGGCCGGCACCAGAGGTGCTCGACCTACGGCTGGGGCCGATCCTGTGCGCGCTTGCAGCCGGCGGTGCGCTTGGTGCCGCGGGCGCGGTGCTGCAGACGCTCCTTCGCAATCCGCTCGCGTCGCCGTTCGTGCTCGGCATCTCGAGCGGCGCCGGCGCCGGCGTGGCGCTTGCATCGGTGCTGGCGGCGGTCGCCGGCCTTGCGGCGCCCACGGGCGTCGCACTGGTGCTGCCGGCCACGATCGGCGCATTCGTCGCGCTCTCCCTGGTGCTGGGGCTCTCGCGCCGCCACGGCGCGGTCGACCCGGTGTCGATGGTGCTCGCGGGCGTGGTGGTGGGCACCGTCGCCGCGGCGCTCACGATGCTTGCCGAGGCGCTC
>CANHFL010000291.1 GCA_947459855.1 Planctomycetaceae bacterium
CGTCCGGCGCAAGGAGCTCGGCCAGCGCGGCGCGCGCGGCGGCGTCGGGCGTGCCCTTCGCGGCCGCACGGCCGTCGGCGTCGTAGTCGCGCCCCAGCACCGCGCGTGCGGCGCGGTCCAGCACGTGGTTGCACGCGCAGAGGTCGCGGCCACGGATCGCGGCGACCTGTGCGGCATGGTCGGTGCCGTCGTCGGCGGGCAGCAGCGTCGCGTTCGCGAAGCCGCCCAGGTTGACGATCGCTCGCGGGTGCGGTGCACGGAAGGCGACCCAGTCGGCGAGCGGCGTGAGCGGCGCGCCCTCGCCGCCCGCGGCAAGGTCGGCGCCGCGGAGGTCGGTCACGACCATGCAGCCGAGCGCACGTGCGATGGGGTTCGGGTTCACCAGCTGCCAGCTGACGGGCGGGCGGTGGAACACGGTCTGGCCGTGGATGGCGGCAAGGTCCGGGCGCGGATGGCCGGGTGCGGCGTCGAGCAGCACGCGCGCCTCGCGGGCGTGGAACGCGCCGAAGTCGAGAGCGAGCGCGGCGAATTCGCCGGCGGTCATGGCGCGCTGCTCGGCCGCCGCACGCAGCCGTGCGGCCAGGTCTCCGAGCGGCGCGGAGCGATGCGCCACCAGGCGCGCTCGCATCGCAAGGCCGTGGCCCCCGATCGCGACCAGCGCAAGATCGATCCCGTCGATGCTTGTGCCGGTCATCGCTCCGAGGACCAGTCGTTCGCGCTGCATGCGCGGATGGTCCCGGGGCGGGGCAGGGAGGTCAAGTTCCACGGGCCGGACCCGGGCGGGCACTACACTCCGGGCTCATGGCCACGAACCAGCCCACGCGATCGCTCGTCACCGGAGGCGCCGGCTTCCTCGGCTCGCACCTCTGCGACTCGCTGATCGCGTCCGGGCACCAGGTCATCTGTCTGGACAACCTCTTCACCGGCCACCTGGACAACATCGCCCACCTGCGGGCGAACCCGGCGTTCACGTTCATCAAGCACGACGTGGTCGAGCCGTTCGACTTCGACGTGGACCAGGTCTGGAACCTGGCCTGCCCGGCCGCCCCGGGCCACTACCGCTACGACCCCGTGAAGACCCTGCGGACCTCGGTCTGGGGCGTGATGCACTGCCTGGAGATCGGTCGCCGCCGCGGAGCGCGGGTGTTCCATGCGTCGACCAGCGAGGTCTACGGCGACCCGACGGTGCACCCGCAGCCCGAGTCCTACCGCGGCAACGTCAACCCGATCGGCCCGCGCGCCTGCTACGACGAGGGCAAGCGCGCCGCCGAGACGCTGTGCTTCGACTACCGCCGGATGCACGGCACGGACATCAAGGTCGTGCGCATCTTCAATACCTACGGCCCGCGCATGCACCCCTATGACGGGCGCGTGGTGAGCAACTTCGTCTGCCAGGCGCTGCGCGGCGAGCCGATGACGATCTATGGCGACGGCACGCAGTCGCGCGCGTTCTGCTACGTCGACGACCTGATCGCCGGTTTCCGCAAGTTGATGGATTCGCGCGATGGGTTCACCGGCCCCGTGAACATGGGGAATCCCGGCGAGTTCACGATGCTCGAGCTGGCGCAGGCCGTCGCCGCGGAGCTGGGCGAGAAGGACATGATCGAGCACCGCCCGCTGCCTGCGGACGACCCGACGCAGCGCCAGCCGGACATCACGCTGGCGAAGAAGGAGCTCGGATGGGAGCCGAAGGTGCCCCTGCGCGAGGGCCTGCGCCGCACGATCGCGTGGTTCCGCGCGCTGGACATGTCGAAGTACGCGCCGCCGAGCCCGTTCTTCGAGCAGCCCGAAGCGCAGCGCAAGTGACGCCGAAATTGCGTTCGGGACATCCCGGGGTGGTTTCCGTCGCCGGTGCGATGAGAATTTCCGCCGGATGAAGCAGGTGCTGCACCGGGGGGCCTTACTGTTCGCGTCATCGGGCCACGAACGGTTCGTGGTCTCGGTGTGCGGCAGGGCCCTCCAGCCGTCGGACGCGCGGGAAACCCCCGGACGAGAAATTCGTCCCGGGTACCCGAAAAAAGACCGAACAGGTCTTGACGCTGCCGATGAAGGGTGGGATCCTGACAAACACCGAACAGGCGGCCATGGCCCCCCTGGAATGCCTGGAAACAGGCCTTCCGCGGGCCAAACCCCTGCCGGAGCACGGATCGCACCCCGCCCGGCCTCGGGCGCCCCGACGGGCGCAGGCCGGACGGGAGAAGGACGAAGGAACGAACGATGGCAACGACGACGAACAACGGCACCCCGACCGGGGCGAGCACCTCCCGCACCTCCACCAGCGCGGTCGCCGCCCGCGAGGTCCCCGCCGGCCGGACGGACTCTGCGAAGATGCCGACCATGTCCCGCCCGACCGACAGCAAGACCGACGTGAAGCCCGCCGCTTCGACCCCCGCCCGCACGCCGGCCCCGGTGATCGACCCCGCGGCGCGCGCCGCCAAGGCGAAGGCGCTCGAGGCTGCCGTCGGCCAGATCGAGAAGAGCTACGGCAAGGGCTCGATCATGCGCCTGGACAACGAGTCGATCCCGGTGATCCCGTCGGTGAACACCGGCGCGCTCAGCCTGGACCTGGCGCTCGGCGGGCGCGGCCTGCCGCGTGGCCGCGTGATCGAGATCTTCGGGCCGGAAAGCTCGGGCAAGACGACGCTGGCGCTCACCGTCATCTCCAATGCGCAGAAGACCGGCGGCGTGGCCGCCTTCATCGATGCCGAGCACGCGCTCGACCCCTCGTGGGCGAAGCGCCTGGGCGTCAACCTGGACGAGATGCTGGTCTCGCAGCCGGACACGGGTGAGCAGGCGCTCGAGATCTGCGAGATGCTCGTCCGCTCGAACGCGGTCGACGTGATCGTCGTCGACTCGGTGGCGGCCCTGATCCCGCGTGCGGAAATCGAGGGCGAAATGGGCGACAGCCACGTCGGCCTGCAGGCGCGCCTCATGAGCCAGGCGCTGCGCAAGCTGACCGGCGCCATCGCCAAGAGCGAGTGCATCGTGATCTTCATCAACCAGCTGCGCGAGAAGATCGGCGTCATGTTCGGCTCGCCCGAGACCACGACCGGCGGCCGCGCGCTGAAGTTCTACGCCTCGGTGCGCATCGACATCCGCCGCATCGGCGCCATCAAGGACGGCGA
>CANHFL010000292.1 GCA_947459855.1 Planctomycetaceae bacterium
ACTACTCCTCGTGGGAGGCGCACCGCGTGGTCGCGCTGCGCCGCGCCGGCCGCCTGGCGGACCCCGCGCTCACGCCGCGCCAGCGCCGCAAGTACGGCTCGGTCGGGAAGTGGTGGCTGCCGCCCGCGTACTTCCTCGACACCTACCTGCGCCGCCAGGGCTTCCGCGACGGCCACGCCGGCTTCGTCTACGCCGCCATGAAGGCCGCGTACTTCTGGGAGATCGGCCTGAAGGCCGCCGAGATCGAGGCCGCGGACCGCGGCTGATTCCCCGCCGGGTGGCCGCCCCGCGCGCTCCTATCATCGACCACGCCGTGCCCGAGCTCCGCCTCCACAACACGCTCACCCGCCGCACCGAGACGTTCGCCCCGCGCGACCCGGCGCACGGCGTCACGTTCTACTCGTGCGGCCCCACCGTCTACGACGACGCGCACATCGGCAACTTCCGGTCGTTCCTGAACGCCGACGTCCTGCGCCGCACGCTCGAGCTGCTGGGCCACCGCGTCGTGCACGTGATGAACATCACCGACGTCGGCCACATGACCGACGACGCGAACGCCGACGGCGGCGGCGAGGACAAGATGGCCGTCGCGGGTCGCCGCATCGCCGAGGCGAAGAAGGCCGGCAAGCTGCCCGCGGGCGCGGAGATCGACCCCGCCGACCCGTACGCGATCGCCGAGTTCTATGCCGGCCGCTTCCTGGAGGACGCGCGGCTCCTGGGCCTGAAGGTCGCGCTCGAGGAGCAGGCGCGCGCCGCGAAGGGCGCGCCCACGCTGATGCCGCGCCCGACGCGCTGCATCCCGCAGATGGTGGAGATGATCGGGTCGCTGGTCGCGCGCGGCCATGCGTACCAGGCGAAGGACGGCGCCGTGTACTTCGACGTGCGCAGCTTCCCCGCCTACGGCCGCCTGAGCGGCAACACGCTGGACCAGCTGCGCGAGGGCGCCGGCGAGCGCATCGACGCCGCGAACCAGGCCGTGAAGCGCCACCCCGCCGACTTCCTGCTCTGGAAGCCCGACCCGCGCCACCTGATGCGCTGGCCCAGCCCCTGGGGCGAGGGCTACCCGGGCTGGCACATCGAGTGCAGCGCCATGGCCCGCATGCTGCTGGGCGACGAGATCGACCTGCACTCGGGCGGCGAGGACAACATCTTCCCGCACCACGAATGCGAGGTCGCGCAGAGCTGCTGCGCCACGGGGCACCCCTCGTTCGCGCACACGTGGTTCCACACCCGCCACCTGCAGGTGGAGGGCGAGAAGATGTCCAAGTCGAAGGGCAACTTCTTCACCGCGCGCGACCTGTTCGCGAAGGGCGTCACGCCCGCCGCGCTGCGCCTGGAGCTGGTGCGCACGCACTACCGCTCGAACGCCAACTTCACGCTCCAGGGCCTGCAGGACTGCCAGCGCATGGTCGATCGCTGGAGCCGCGCGCACGCGCAGCTGGTGGCGCGCGCCCGCGAGGACCGCGCCGACAGCGGCCGCGCCGACGACGACGGCCTGTCGCGCTCGCCCGGCCACGCGCCCGCACCTTCGCCGGCCGTCGCGGTGGACGAGTCGCTGCCGCCGGGGCCGTTCGAGCGCGCGCTGGCCGCCTTCACCGACGCACTGTGCGACGACCTGAACGTCGCGCGCGCGGTCGCCGCGCTGAACGAGGCCGTGGCCGCGAAGCCCGCCGAGCACGAGGCCGCGTGCCCGGTGCGCGAGCTGGGCAGCCTGCTGGCGATGGATTCGGTGCTGGGCGTGCTGGGCCGCAACGCGCCCGTCGCCGGCGCAGCGCCCGCCGAGGATCCCGCATTCGTCGCGCAGGTCGAGTCGCTGATCGCCACCCGCGCCGCCGCGCGCGCCGCGAAGGACTGGGCTGCCAGCGACCGCGTTCGCGACCAGCTGGCCGCGCTCGGCGTCACCGTGAAGGACGGCCCGCAGGGCGCGACGTGGTCGCGCGCGAAGCCGTGACGCCGCATGCCGCCGCGGCCCTGCCGGTGATCGGCCTCACCGGCGGCGTCGGCAGCGGCAAGAGCTCGGTCGCGCGCATCATGGCCGAGGAGGGCTGCCTGGTCTGCGACAGCGACGCGCTGGCGCGGCAGGCGTTCAACGATCCCGCGATCCGCGACGCGATGCTCTCCTGGTGGGGCGCCGGTGTTGCCGCGCCGGACGGTGCCGTCGACCGCGCGAAGGTCGCCGCGATCGTCTTCGCCGATCCCGCCGAGCGCGCACGGCTCGAGGCGCTCACCCATCCGTGGATCGAGGCGCGCCGCGAGCGGCTCTTCGCCGCCCCGCCCCCGGGCACCCGGGCGCTGGTGATCGACGCACCGCTCCTCCTGGAGGCCGGCCTGCGCGACCGCTGCGACGTGATCGTCTTCGTCGATTCCCCGCTGGAAATGCGCCTTTCGCGCGTCCGGGAAGCACGCGCCTGGGACGCCGCCGAGCACGCCCGCCGGGAGGCCGCCCAATGGCCACTTGACCGCAAGCGCGCCGCCGCGGATCATGTGGTCCGCAACGACGGCAGTCCCGAGTCGTTGCGCGCGCAGGTGCGCGCCGTCCTCGACCGCGTCCGGGCAGGCTGAACGCCTGCGCCCGCGCCGGGTTCCCGGGACATCCCCTCTTCAGCCATCGATCGGTCGGAGCCGCCGGGCTCCGCGTCCCGCGGCCCATGGCCGCCCCCGGCACACGTCCCGCGCACCGCGCGGGCGCACACGGAGCAAGAGCATGAGCAAGCGTCGTCGTCGTCGCAAGGGTGGTGGTGGTGGTGGTGGAAACGGTGGCCATGGCGGCCACGGCGGCGGGATGTCGCACCACTACGAGCAGCCCGCAGGCATCGTCCCCACCGACGAGCAGCTCGACCTGGAGCTTGCCGAGTTCGAGAAGGAGTGGAAGGGCAAGTTCGAGGTCGCCAAGAAGGACGACCTGAACCTGTCCGCGCTCCAGAAGATGACCGGCGACGAGCTGGTCAAGCTGGCCAAGAAGGAAGGCCTGGACGAGCAGCTCGGCCTGCCCAAGCAGCAGCTGGTCTTCGAGGTGCTGCGCGCCCGCGCGCAGAAGCAGGGCCTGATGCTGGCCGAGGGCACGCTCGAGATCCTGCCGGACGGCTACGGCTTCCTGCGCAGCGCCGAGTACAGCTACC
>CANHFL010000293.1 GCA_947459855.1 Planctomycetaceae bacterium
GATGGCGTCGACCAGCGTCTGCACGCGCGTGAACTGCTGCACGGCCGGCAGGTCCGCGGCCGCGGCATCGACCGACGGCCAGCGGCTGGTGGCACAGAGATCCGAGGGCGGCACGTGGACGCCGCGCAGCCCGGCCGTGCCGGTCGCCTGCACCGCGGGCCAGAGCTGCTCGGTGACGAACGGCATCGCCGGATGCAGCAGGCGCAGCGAGGCGTCGAGCACCGTGCGCAGAACCTGCTGCTGCGCGGGGTCGTTCTTCACGGTCGCCTTGATCGCCTCGAGGTACCAGTCGCAGACCTCGCGCCAGACGAAGTCGTACATCGCGTCGGCGGCCTCGTTGAAGCGGTAGTTCGCCAGCGCGCGCTCGTACGCGGCCAGCGCCGCGGCCAGGCGCGCGACGATCCATCGGTCGCACAACGGGCGCGTTCGCAGGTCGATCGACCGGTCGCCGGGGACGTCGCCCAGGCTGCCCAGCGCGAAGCGCGTGGCGTTCCAGACCTTGTTGGCGAAATTGCGGCCCACGTCGAAGCGCGCGCTGGTGTTGCGCGCCAGCGGGGCGTCGTCCGTCGGCGTCGCCTTGCCCGTGGCCGCGCCGTAGGCGGTCGTCATCTTCTTCGAGGGGTCCTTCGGGCTCGACTGGATCGCCTCGGCCACGACGTAGCCGGCCGAGTCGGTGGTGGTCTTCGGCGCGAAGCTGGTGCCCGACCAGGGATCCAGCACGTCCACCGGCATGCGCACGTCCTGCGTGTCGGTCGCCATCTGCACCAGCGTGAAGCGCATGGCGTCGGCGCCGTGCGTCGCGATGATGTCGCGCGGGTCGACGCCGTTGCCGAGCGACTTCGACATCTTCTGCCCGAAGCCGTCCTGGACCATCGCGTGGATGAAGACGTGGCGGAACGGCAGCCGGCCGCCGAGGAAGTGGCGGTTGAACATCACCATGCGGCTGACCCACAGCGTGATGATCTCGCGCGCGGTGGAAAGGACCGCGCTGGGGTTGTAGGTGTCCAGCAGCCCCTGCATGCCGAAGCGCGCGGGTTCGGGCCAGCCCAGCGTGCTGAGCGGCCAGAGCGCGCTGCTGAACCAGGTGTCGAGGACGTCGGGATCCTGTGCGTAGCCGGCCGCCTCGAGCGCGGCGACGGCGGTGCCGTCGAGCTTCTCGGGGACGCACACGAAGCGTTCGTAGGTGCCGTCGGGCTTCCGACGCACGGCCTCGGCGCAGCCCATCTGCGTCCAGCGGCCGTCTTCCGGCACCAACTCTCCCTTGGCGGCGTCGGCGGCGGCGCGCTCGGCGACCTCGGCGGCGTCCACCGTGGCGCTCCACACCGGGATGCGGTGGCCCCACCACAGCTGCCGGCTGATGCACCAGTCGCGGATGTTCTCGTGCCACTGCTGGAAGGTCTTCGCGTAGCGCGCCGGGAAGAACGTCAGCTCGCCGTCGCCGGGCTTCGCCGCGCCGGCCGGGGCCGCGCCGTCGCGCTGCGCCGGGTCCATGGCGCGCAGCGCAGCGCCGCGCAGGCGGTCATCGGTGACGCGGACGTACCACTGCTCGCTGAGGTAGGGCTCGACCGGCACGTGGCTGCGGTAGCTGTGGCCCACCGAGTGCCGGTAGGGCTTCGCCTCCTCCAGCAGGCCGTTCGCCTTGAACCACTCGACGATCCGCTTGCGGGCGTCCTCGCGGCTCAGCCCGACGAACGCGCGCGCCTCGGCCGCGACGTCCTCCCAGCCGTGCCTGTCGCTGATGCTGGCGTCGGGCGCCATGATGTTCACCGCGGGCACGCCGTGGCGGATGCCGATCTCCCAGTCGTTCGGGTCGTGCGCCGGCGTGACCTTCAGGAAGCCGGTGGCGAACTGCGACTTGGGGTCGGCCGGGTCGCCGCCCATCGAGGCGGGCATGACCACGTAGTCGTCCTCGACGATCGGGATGACGCGGCCCACGATCGGGAGGCGCAGCTTCTTCCCGCGCAGCGCTGCGGCACGCGGGTCCTTCGGGTTGATGGCGACGGCGGTGTCGCCCAGCATCGTCTCGGGGCGCGTGGTCGCGACCGTGACGTGCCCGCTGCCGTCCTCGAACGGGTAGCGCAGGTACCAGAAGTGGCCATCCACCTCCTCCATCTCGACCTCGTCGTCGGCCAATGCGGTGCGCGTGACCGGGTCCCAGTTCACCAGGCGCTTGCCGCGGTAGATCAGGCCGTCCTGGAAGAGGCGGAAGAACGCCTCGCGCACGGCGGCGGCGCAGACGGGGTCCATCGTGAACCGCACGCGGTCGAAGTCGCACGACGCGCCCATCGCCTTCAGCTGGCTCAGGATGGTGGCCTCGTACTCGTCCTTCCACTCCTGCACCTTGCCGACGAACGCCTCGCGGGTGAAGTCGGTGCGGCGCTTGCCCTGCTGCAGCAGGCGGCGCTCGACGACCGTCTGCGTGGCGATGCCCGCGTGGTCGGTCCCGGGCATCCACAGGGTGTTCTGCCCAAGCATGCGGTGGTGGCGCGCCAGGACGTCCTGCAGCGTGTTGTTCAGCGCATGCCCCAGGTGCAGCGCGGCCGTGACGTTCGGCGGCGGGATGAAGATCGAGTACGGGATGCCCGGGTCGGCCGGCTTCGCGTGGAAGCAGTGTGCGGCGTCCCAGCGCTGCCAGGCCACCGGCTCTGCGTCGGCGGGGCTGTAGGCTTTGGCGAGCGAGGCGGACGCGGCCGCGGCGGTCGCGTTCGGATCGGCTGGAGTGGCGCTGGACATGGGACGACGATTCTACGAGTTCGCCGGATGCGCGGCCCTTGCGGTGGCCGTGCTGTCCGCCGCGTGCGACCGCGCGGCGCCCCCTGCCCCCGCCGTGCCCACGGTGGACGCCCGCGCCGCCGATGCCGCGACCCGCGCGGTCGAGGGCTACCTGGCGGCCGACAAGCCCGCCGAGGCGCTGAAGGTCGCCGAGAAGCTGGCGCAGGAGGCCCCAGGCCTGATGCGCGCGCAGGAACTGCACGCCCGCGCGCTGGTGGCGGTGGCGCTGCATCCCGACATGGCGACCGACGACCGCGCCGTCTTCCTGGGCCGCGCCGCCGACGCCTACGGGCGCGCCACCGCGATCGACCCCGGCA
>CANHFL010000294.1 GCA_947459855.1 Planctomycetaceae bacterium
CGCGCCGGCCGCGCCGGCCGCGCCGGCAACCGCGCCGTCGGGCGCCGCGCCCGGCGCCACGAAGCCCTGAACGAGGAAACGAGGTACCACCATGGCCAAGGCAGTCGTCGACCCCGGTGAGCTCCGGCGCTTCGCGCAGGACCTGAAGAAGTTCTCGACCGACCTGCAGCAGCAGACCGGTGCGCTCAACGCGCGCATGGCCACGCTGGCGCAGACCTGGCGCGACCAGGAGCAGGCGAAGTTCAGCGAGGAGTTCGAGGCCACCGTGCGCGTCCTGCAGAAGTTCACGAAGGCCGCGGAGCAGCACGTGCCGTACCTGCTGCGCAAGGCCGACGCCGCCGAGGCGTACCTCAACCAGCGCTGAGCGCCGCATGGGCGAACAGGCCAAGGTCGCCGACGTCGAGACCATCGAGCGCTTCCGCGCGTCGCTGCTGATCGCCGCCGAGGCGTTCGGACTGGCGCTCGAGGAGGCCGAGGGGGACGTCGAGCGCACGGTGCTGTGGCTCGAGGGCGACCGACGCGACACCTGGACCAAGCGCATCCGCCGCGCCCAGGAGGACGTGGTGATCGCGAAGAGCGCGCTCTTCCGCAAGCAGGAGATCAAGGCGACGCCCGAGGCGCGGCCCAGCGTCGTCGACGAGAAGAAGGCGCTCGACCGCGCGAAGAGGCGCCTGGAGCTTGCCGAGGAGAGGCTCAAGGCCACCAAGCGCTGGACGACCGAGCTGCCCCGCCAGGCGATCGTGTTCAAGGGCGCGCTCAGCCCGATGCACACGCTGCTCGACCGCGACATCCCGCGCGCGAACGCGATGCTCAAGCGGATGACCGAGCACCTGGAGGCGTACCTGCGCGGCGGCGAGGAGACCGAGCGCCTGCTCGAGATCCTGGGGACGCCCTCGATGAAGCGCGGCGGCGAGGAAGGCGCGGAGGACGCGCCTCCTGCGCCGCCCGCGCCCGACGCCCCGCCGCACGAGGACCCGGAGGACGGCGTGCCATGAGCATCCCCGGATCCCGCGCCAAGCTGAAGGACGCGCACCGCCAGCTGATGGTGGCGTGGCAGCGCGCCAACGAGACGTGGGACGACCCCGTCTCGCAGGCGCTCCTGCGCAACCACCTGGAGCCGCTCGAGACGACGCTGCGCGGCGCGCTCAACGCCATGGACATGATGAACGAGGTGCTCGAGCGGTGTCGCCGCGACTGCGGCGACGAGGCCTGACGACCGCGCGGACCGTATGATTTCGCGGACGTGAGCGACGATCCATCCAGCGAACCCTCCACGCCGCTCGAGCAGCAGCGTGCCCTCGTCGAGGGCCTGCACGCCGCCTCCGCGGTGCGCGCCGCCGGGGAGCGCGACGAGGACGCCCGGGGCCGCCGCGAGCGCGACCTGAACGCCCGGATGCACCGGACCGCGCTCGAGACGCTGGCGCAGTCGTACGACGAGCAGGTGGCCGATGCCTCCGCCGCCTTCGAGGCGGACGTCGAGCGCATCGAGACGGCCGCACGTACCCGGCTGAACAAGGTCAAGGCCGACGAGGAGACCCTCCGCAAGAAGGCGTCCGTGGACGCCGAGCAGGCCGAGGAGGACCTCCAGCGCGCCTACGACGAGAAGGTCTGGATGGCCGAGAGCGTCTACGAGGCCGCGGTCCCCGCGATCCGGAAGTCGGCGCAATCCCGGCTGGACGAGGCGAAGGAGCAGGCGGCGCGCATCGACGCGATCATCGAGGCGGGCAATGCCGCGGTGCGGGGCTACCGCCAGCGCACGCTGCGGCTGCCGACGTCCGAGGGAACCGACGCGCCGCTCGACGCGCACCTGCAGGAGCTCGAGCCCCAACTGGTGGCGCTGCGTGCGTGCAAGGCGGCCGGCGTCTTCCGTGGACCGATCCTGGTGATCCCGCTGGCGATCCTGCTGGTCGCGGGAGCCGTCGTCGGCGCCAAGGCGGGCTTCGGCGGCTGGGCCGGGGCAGGCGCCGGATTCGGGCTCTTCCTCGTGCTGGCCGGGTCGCTCTACGGGGCCGCGCGCGCCGAGGTGAAGCGCGCGTACCTGCCGTTCCTGCGCACCGCGGCGCGCGCGCGCGCGTCGGTCGAGGGCGCGATCGCCGAGATCGAGGCCTGGAAGCGCACGAAGGAGGACGAGGCCCGGCGCGTCCGTGATGCGGACCTGGCGAAGGCCGACGCGCGGTTCAAGCCGGGGATGTCCGCCGTCGACCGGCAGCTGTCCGACTTCCTGGCGCAGCTCAAGGCCAAGGTCCCGCACTACGAGGCCAAGGTGATGAAGCAGCGCGCGGCCGAGCTGCGCGCGGCCGAGGATGCGCGCGATGCGCGCATCGCCCAGGCCGCCCAACGCCGACGGCAGGCCGAGGGTGAAGAGGATGCTCGGCACCGCGAGGTTGCGGAGTCCGTCACGGCGCGCGAGGCCGGCACGAAGGCCGCCCGCGAGCAGGCGTGGCGAACGGCGCAGCAGGCGACGCTGGGTTCCATCGACCGCCTGAACACGCTCGACGCGCAGACGACCCACCCGTGGGACGACGATGCATGGCAGTCGTGGGACCCGCCGCGTCGCGCCCTGCCCGCCGTGCGCCTGGGGGCGCTGGACCTGGCGCTGGGCCAGGTGCCGGACGCCGTGCCCGCGGACCCCGCGCTGGCCTGGCCGGGAGCCGACCGCGACACCACGTGGCGGATCCCGGCGTTCATCGGCGTGCCCGAGCGCATGTCGCTGGTCGTCGAGGGCCCCGCCGAGCGGCGCACCGAGGCACTGCGCATCCTGCAGAACGCGCTGGCCCGCATCCTGGTGTCGCTGCCGCCCGGCAAGGCGCGGTTCACCCTGATCGACCCCGTCGGCCTGGGCCAGAGCTTCGCCGGCTTCATGCACCTGGCCGACGAGATGGAGGCGCTCGTCACCGACCGCATCTGGACGGACGTCCGGCACATCGAGCAGCGCCTGGCGGACCTGACGGAGCACATGGAGACCGTCATCCAGAAGTACCTGCGCAACGAGTACGCCAGCATCGAGGCGTACAACGAGCAGGCGGGCGAGATCGCCGAGCCGTACCGCATCCTGGTGATGGCGGACTTCCCGACGAACGTCTCGGACC
>CANHFL010000295.1 GCA_947459855.1 Planctomycetaceae bacterium
GCCCACCGGGCCACGCGGCCCCCTACCCCACGGAACACCCATGCGCACCACCGAACGCCTCTTCGTCTACGGCACGCTCGCCGCCCTCGGCGCCGCCCTCTTCCTGCGCGGCACCGAGCGCTCGGCCGACGCGACCGCGCACCCCGCGCCGACGGACGTCGGCCCTGCCGATGCCGTGATCCTCTCCGGCAAGGAGTCGAACCTGTCGCTGCGCAACGGCGACGGGCGCATCGCGTTCGGCGACCAGCCGACCGCCAAGGTCTGGTCGATGGGCGCGGTGAACAGCGACAAGGTCATGAAGCTGCTGCTGAAGAGCGAGCGCTTCGAGGAGGAGCGCAAGGCCCTCGAGGAGAAGGCCAAGTCCAAGGACGAGGAATTCCGCAAGCGCTACCAGGAGCTCGAGTCCAAGTACAAGGACATCGATCCCAAGGCCCCCAACTTCGAGGAGGGCCGCAAGGAGGTCGAGGGCTTCTTCAAGGAGGTCGAGGACTGGCGCAAGGAGATCCAGGACCGCCTCTCCAAGCTGCAGGCCGAACAGGTCGAGAAGGCCTACCGCGAGATGACCAGCGCCGTCGACCTGGTGGCCGACCGCCAGAAGGTCGACATCGTCCTCCGCTTCGTGCCGACCTCGCAGAAGTTCGAGAGCGACAACGCCGCGAGCGCGATGCTCCAGGTGCAGGTCCGCACGTTCCTGCACTATCCCGAGGCGATCGACGTCACCCCCGACGTGATGAAGGAACTGTCTCTGAAGGACGAGTGAGCGACGCGATCAGGCGCGGCACCAGCTCGCGCCGCGCGTCGTCCATCCCCGGGACCATCGCATCGCCGCGGCGCCCACGCTCCGCGGCGATGCTCGTCACGGGGCGCCCATGCAGGCCGCAGGGCACGATCAGCCCGAACTGCGCCAGGTCCGGGCGGACGTTGAGCGCCAGGCCGTGCATCGTGACCCAGCGGCTGACGCGGACGCCGATCGCCGCCACCTTGCGCGCACCCGCGCCGGGACCTCCGGTCCAGACGCCGGTGGCGCCCTCCTCGCGGTGCGCCTCGACCCCCCACGCGCCGCAGGTGCCGATGATCGCCTCCTCCAGCGCGCGTATGTATGCATGGATGCCGAGGCCGAGCCGCTGCAGGTCGACGATGGGGTATGCGACCAGCTGCCCGGGCCCGTGCCAGGTCACGTCGCCGCCGCGGTCGGTCTCGTGCAGCTCGACGCCGGCGCGCGCCAGCTGCTCGGGCGAGGCCAGCACGTGGTCACGGGCCCCCTGCCGCCGCGTCACCGTCACGACGGGCGGGTCGTGCTCCACCAGCAGGATGCGGTGCGGAGGGGCGTCGGCCCGGGCCGCCACCATCGCCTCGTGGCGATCGCGCTGGACCGCCAGGGCCGCCGCGTAGGGCATCCGGCCAAGGTCCTCGACGGCGAACTGGGGCGATGCCTCCGCCATGCCCGAAGCCTAGCGTCCCCGGCGCGCGCGGCACCCGCACCTACACTCCGGCCATGACCACCGCCGCCCCCGCGCCCGTGCGCGGCATCCACGTCGACCCCACCGCGATCGTGCACCCGACCGCCCTGCTCGAGGGCGACGTCGAGGTCGGACCGGGAACGACCATCGGGCCCGGGTGCTCCGTGCTGGGCACGAACGGGCCGGTGCGCATCGGTGCCGGCTGCACGCTCATCGCGCACGCCTTCCTCAACGGGCCGCTCGTCATGGGCGACCGCAACGTCGTCTACCCGAACGCCTGCCTCGGCTTCGCGCCGCAGGACCTGAACTTCGACCACAACGCGGCCGGCGCAGGCCTGGTCATCGGCAACGGCAACACCTTCCGCGAGGGCGTCACCGTCCACCGCGCCAAGACCGCGACCCCCACGAGGATCGGCGACTCCAACTACTGGATGACCAATTCGCACCTGGGCCACGATGCGCAGGTCGGCAACAACTGCGTGATCGCTTCCGGGGCGCTCATCGGCGGGCACGTGCAGCTCGCGGACCGGGTCACCATGGGCGGCAACGCGACGATCCACCAGTTCGTGCGCGTCGGCCGCGGCGCGATGTTCACCGGCAGCATCGGCACCTCGCTCGACCTTCCGCCATGGTTCACGCTCACGGCGCGCAACGTGGCCGGTTCGATGAACGTGGTCGGGCTCCGTCGCAGCGGCGCCTCGCTGGAGGCGATCCACACGGTGCGCTGGGTCTATCGGCAGCTCTACCGCAGCGGCGGGACGCCGCAGCAGGGCCTGGTGCGGCTCCGCACGCGGGCCGGCGACCCGGTGGTCGACGAGTACATCGCGTTCATCGAGCAGTCGAAGCGCGGCATCTGCCACGGACAGCCGCGCGCCGTCCGCACGGCGGCCGATTCCGCGGAGTGACGGCATGTCCGACCACGCAGGCACGCCCGCGTTCACGCTGCAGGTGCTGGGCTCGGGCAGCGGCGGCAACTGCGTCGTGGTGTCCGCGCCGGGCGGCCTGGTGCTGCTGGACGTCGGCTTCTCGCCGCGCGAGACCCGCCGGCGGATGCTCGCCTGCGGGCTGGATCCCGGGGCCGTGCGTGCGGTGGTGCTGACCCACCCTGACCGAGACCACCTGCATTCCGGCTGGACACGCACGATCGGCGGCCTGACGGGGCCCCGCCTGCACGTCCGCGCGCGCCACGCGGACGCCGTCGCGGGCATGGGATACGAGCGCGCCTGGATCGAGCCGTTCGACGGGGCGTTCGAACTCTGCGGCGCCACCTTCGACCCGCACCCGCTGCCCCACGACTCGCTGGGGTCGACGGCGTTCCGCATCTCGGTGGGCGCCGCGCACGCAGGCCACGTCACGGACCTGGGCCGCTGGGGCCCGCGGCTCGATGCCCACCTGGATGGCGTGTCGGTGCTCCTGGTCGAGAGCAACTACGACCCGCCGATGCAGCTGGCGTCCGGCCGCAGCCCGTACCTGGTCTCGCGCATCATGGACGGGCACGGCCACCTCTCGAACGCCGAGGCGCTCGGCGCGGTCCGCGCGCTGCACCGGCGCGCGCCCCTTGCCGCGGTGCAGCTGCTGCACCTCTCGCGCGAGTGCAACTGCCCGCGCCTGGTCGCGCGACTCTGGGA
>CANHFL010000296.1 GCA_947459855.1 Planctomycetaceae bacterium
TCGCCCAGCATCGCCCAGCCCTCGGCAAGCGCCCGCAGCGACATGCCGCGGCGAAGGTTCACGACGTACTCCACCTTCGCGTCGTACTCGCGGCGCAGGCGCTCGATGTCCGCGCGCCCGGCGGCGGAATCGCCGGCGCGGATGCGGGCGCGCGCCACGTGCATGCCCAGCGGCACCACGTCCTCGGCCTGGAACGCGGTCGCGGCCAGGATGCCCGCCGCCCGGTCGATGCGCAGGCGCGCACCGGGGACGTCGCCGTGCGCCGCCAGCCAGTCGGCCACCCGGCAGAGGTTCGTCACCTGCAGGTCCAGCGGGAAGCCCTTGATCGAGCCGTCGATCGCGCGCAGTGCACGGGCGCGGCGCGGCGCGTCGGACTGGACGCGGTCCAGCCACGCGCAGTAGCCGTCGAAGGCCCCGCGCGCGAAGTCGAGGTCCTGCAGCACGAATGCGCGGTCGAACGCGTCGGCCTGGGCGTCGAGGTCGGCGTCCTTCACGACCGGGGCGCGCGCCGCCTCGAACACGCCCTGCTGGCGCTGCGGGACGGCCGCCAGGGCGCCCGCCGTCGCCGCGTCGTCTCCGAGCCGCGCATGGATGCCGGCGACCAGCGCCATCACGCGCTCGCCGGTCCACGTGTCGTCGCCGCGTGCGGCGTCGGCGGCCTGCAGCGCGCAGCGGCGCGCGGCATCGGCATTGCCGGCGGCGGCGTAGCGCTGCCCTGCCAGGCCCAGCAACTCGCCTCGGCGCCAGCCGTCGATGCGGCGCGCCAGGAAGTCGGCCTGCTCCACCATTCCCAGGTCCAGGCATGCCAGCGCGACGGCTTCCTGCGCCTTGGCGCGGTCCTTCGCGTGCGGCTCCTCGGGGATGAGCGACGCAATGTCGAACGACTGGTTGAGCAGCGCCGCGCGTTCCGCGGGCGCGATCGATGCGACCTGCGCCGGCGCCGTGGCCGCCGCGACGCCCCCTCCGGACGCACCGCTCCCCGCGCAGCCGCCAAGGCAGGCTGCGAGGGGAATCGCGAGCGAAGCGGGGATTGCGAGCGCCGACACCGCGTGGGGAAGGTTCATGGCTCTGAATCGGTCCGAAGACCGCGGAGCGCCTGGCGGAGGGCATCCCCGCCGCCAGGCGCTCCGGGAAACGAGTCTCGGGTCAGGTCACTGGCACGGGCCCCAGGATCCGAGCACGATGCCCAGGTCCGCGCCGTTGGTGGTGCCGTCGCCGTTCAGGTCGCCGGAGCCCGTGCCCCAGGCGCCGAGCACGATGCCCAGGTCCGCGCCGTTCACGACCTGGTTCCGGTCCAGGTCCGCGACGCAGCTGCTGACGCAGACGCCGGCGGGCTTGATCACGTAGCCGAACGCGTCGGCCGCGGTCCAGCCGCACAGCCAGTTCTCGTTCGGGCCGAACGCGCCGCGGTAGGTCACCGGGACGAACCAGCCATCGGCCGGGGCGGAGGTGGTGGCCGTCGCCGCGGCGTTGTTCGCGCGCGGATCCAGGCCGATCACCGGCTGCACCACGGTCGTTCCCGACACCACGTTGGCGCCGCGCACGATCTGCTGGATCGGCGAGGACCCGGCCGCCGCGGTGACGTTGCCGTTGGCCGCCGCGAACACGCCGCGCGCCGTCGCCTCGGTGTAGGCCGCGGCGTTCAGGTTGTTGAAGAACACGCAGTCGGTGAACTCGATCAGGGTCCCGCTCTTCTGCGCCTGGTAGGCCTGCGCGGGGTTCGCGAACGGATTCACCGTCGGGTAGACGTTGTACGCGGTGGTCCAGGTGTTCGCCCAGGTCAGCGTGCCGTTGAAGCCGTATCCGGTCTGGCCGCCGGTGGCCTCGCCGTCGGTGTTGTCGTTCTGGATGAGCCTGGCGCCCAGGTCCATGAAGATCGAGGCGTGGAACTGCGCGCGCATGTTGTCGCGCCACTTCGTGCCGTGCTTGCCGCTGAGCGGCTGGCCGATCACAGTCATGTTCCAGAAGTTGGCCGTGCTGACGGGCTGGGCGTCGGACTTCTCGGCGCCGTCCATCTCGATCGCGCAGTCGGGGAAGCCCGAGCCCGCGGCCGCGCCGGGGATCGAGTAGCCCTGCACGATCAGGCCGAACTGCGCGCGGCCGCGCCATCCCTGGTCGACGTCCAGGCTGTCGTCGCCGATGTTCCAGATGCTGAAGTACTTCAGGTCGACGGTGCCGCCCCAGATCTCGATGCCGTCGTCGACGTTGTTCATGATCTCGATGTGGTCGATCGTCGTGCCCCGGCCGATGCCGCCCAGCGAGAGGCCGTTGAGCTCGTTGCCCAGGCCGACGACCTGCCCACCGTAGCGCAGCGAGACGAAGCGGAAGGTGCCGCTGTTGTCGTTGTCGTCGCCGCCGCCGTAGAAGGTGCGGGTGTCGGTCAGGCTGCTGGCGACCAGGCCCTCCATGTTGGCGTAGTTGCCCGCGCTGGGGGCGGCGGTGTTGGTCGTGACGGCGCCCTGGCCGTACTTGCCGATGTAGCCGCGGCCGCAGATCGTGACGTTGCCCCACTCGTTGGCCACCGCGCGCCACGTGCCGGTCTTCGGGTCGCCGTTGGTCCAGGTGTTGTAGTCGTTCTTCGAGGTGAAGATCACCGGCTCGGTCTCGGTGCCGTTGCAGACCAGGCGGGCGTCGCGCGTGATCGCGAGCGAGCCGCCGCTGTTGCTGGCGATGACCGTGCCGGCCTGGATGGTCAGCGTCGCGCCCGGCATGACGTAGACCTGTCCCTGCAGGTTGTAGACGTTGTTCTTCGTCCAGGTGGTCGATGTGGTGATGTTGCCGGAGACCAGGATCTCGGCGGCGCCGGCGGCGCCCGCGATCATGGTGGCTCCGAGCACGGCGATGGTGGCGTTGCGAACCGTCTTCATTGGGAGTGCCTTTCTTGGGGAACTGGTGTCCACGTTTCACGGCGTCGTCGGAGTGCGCCGCTTGAGAGGCCCGAATCTAGCCCTGCTTCCGCGCGACGCAATCACGGTTGCGCGAAGCATGCGTTCAGGTTCCGCGAGCAGGCGCACCCCTGCACGGCCCCGAACCGTGCGCAAACGCGATCTGAACGAAAGCCCCGCGCGACGCAAACAGGGCGGGATCA
>CANHFL010000297.1 GCA_947459855.1 Planctomycetaceae bacterium
ACCGTCGTGATCGGCGGCGGCGTGGCCGAGGCCTTCGGCAAGCCCTACGTCGAGCGCGTTGAGCGCAGCATCAAGGAGCACGTGTTCCCCTCGGCGCTGGCGCCGCGGCTGAGCGTGCGGCTGACCAAGCTCAAGGACACGGCCGGCGTCGTGGGCGCCGCGATGCTGGCGTGGAGCGAACAGGGCTGAGGCCGGGTTCGCGTCCGGCCGCAGCCCCCCATGAACGAAGCGAGGCGCCCCGTGGGGGGCGCCTCGCGTGCGTTTGCGGGAAGGGAACGTCCGTCAGCGCCGGTTGGCCAGCGCCGCGCGGAAGGCGAACTTGAGCGCCTCCAGGTAGATCCAGACCAGCGTGACCATCAGGCCGAAGGCGAAGTACCACTCGTACTCCTTGCCCAGGCGCATCGCGGTGGCTTCCTCGATCGCCTGGAAGTCGACGACCAGCCAGAGCGAGGCGATGATCAGGATCACGCCGTTGATCACCAGGCCCCACATCGCGGCCTTGCCGCCCTGCATCGCGTCGCGCAGGCCGATGCCGGGGATGTTGATGTCCCAGAAGCCCAGGATGAACTGCGCCAGGTAGACCAGGCACAGGCCGATCGTCAGCGTCGAGAGGACCGCGACGAACGTGCGGTTGGCGCGGATCAGCCCGGCGCGGTACGCCAGGAGCATCGCCGCGGTCATCGCGGCGGTGATCACGAAGGCCTGCAGGCCCAGGTGCATGAACGTCGTCACGCCGCGCTCCGCGAGGACCGCGTCGAGCACCATGGCCAACGTGCCGAGCCATGCGCCCTGCACGGCCGCGTAGATCGGCGTGGCCCACGCCGCGCGGGCGGGGTTGCGCCAGGTGACGAAGAAGGCGCCGATGCCCACGACCATCGAGGCGATCATGAGGCCCCACATGGCGCCGGGGCCCAGCGCGCGCACCAGGCCGATGCCGGCGAAGCCTCCGGCGACGGCGATGGCGAGCGAGATGGCGGTCTTGGTGGCGACGCCGGAGACGGTCGCGGGGTTGGCCGCGCCCGCGCCGGCCACGACGCCGAGCTGCGAGTCGGCGATCACCGGATTCGAGGACTGGAGGTTCAGCATGGTTCGGGATTGTACGCACGCGCCCCCGCGCCGTTCGTGGGCGCGGGGGCGCGTGGGGATCGCGTAACGGGGTCGGACGTTGCGGCGCGCCGCGGCGCGCGCGTCAGAGGATCTCGGCGGCCAGGCTGGCCAGCTCGCTGCGCTCGGTCTTGCTCATCGTGACGTGGCCGGCGATGGTCTGGCCCTTCATGCGCTCGATCAGGTGCGCCAGGCCGTTCGACGCCGCGTCCAGGTACGGGTTGTCGATCTGCCCGATGTCGCCGCACATCACGATCTTGGTGCCGTCGCCCACGCGGCTCACGATGGTCTTGACCTCGTGCGGGCTGAGGTTCTGCGCCTCGTCGACGATCATGAACTGGTGCGGGATGCTGCGGCCGCGGATGTAGGTGAGCGGCTCCATGATCAGCTTGCCGGTGGCCATCAGCTGGTCCATGCGCTGCTCGGTGCTGCGGCTCTCGGCCTCGTTGTGGCCGCCGCTGCGGGTGCTCAGCAGGTAGCTCACGTTGTCGAAGATGGGCTGCATCCACATCGAGAGCTTCTCGTCCTTGTCGCCGGGCAGGTAGCCGATGTCGCGTCCCAGCGGCATGATCGGGCGCGCCACCAGCAGCTTGTCCAGCCGCTCCTCCTTGAGCACCTTCTGCATGCCGGCGGCGATCGCCAGCAGCGTCTTGCCGGTGCCGGCGGGGCCGATGAGCGTGACCAGCTTGACGTCGTCGTCCAGCAGCAGGTCGAGCGCCATCGTCTGCTGCACGTTGCGCGCCATGACGCCGTAGACCGGCTTGCGCGGCCCGGTCACCGGGATCAGGTGGCCGGTGTTGCCCAGCACGCGCGCGAGGCCGGTGTGCGAATGGTCGGTCTCGTCGACCAGGATCACGAACTGGTTCGGGACCAGGTCGTCGGCGCGCACCTGCTCGCCGTCCGGCGTGCGCGCGACCACGCCGTCAAGCAGCGTGCGCGGCAGCTGCCGCTCCTGGTACAGGCTGTCGATGACGTCCGTCGGGACCGTCATGCTGCAGTAGCCCGAGTGGAGCCAGTCGGCGTCCACGCGGTCTGCCTCGAAGTCCTCGCTGGGGATGCCCAGCGCGTCGCACTTGACGCGCGCGTTGATGTCCTTGCTGATGAAGATCGTGCGCAGGCCCTTGGCATGCAGGCCGGCCGCGACGCTCAGGATGCGGTTGTCGTTCTGGTCGAGCTCGAGCGCGAAGCCGGAGAGGTTCTCGGTGCGCGCGATGCGGATCGACCCGCCCTGCTCGTTCCACTTCACGCCCTCGAACAGGTGGCCCAGGCTGCGCAGCTTGTCCAGCGAGCGGATCACCTGGCGCGAGTTGCGCCCGGTCTCGTCGTTGTTCTTCTTGAACTTGTCCAGCTCCTCGATGACCGTGAGCGGGATGACGACCTCGTGCTCCTCGAACTTGAAGATCGACTGCGGGTTGTGGAGCAGCACGTTCGTGTCGAGCACGAAGTGCTTCTGCACGGCGGAGCCGGCGGCCTGGCTGGGGGAGCGGGAGGTTTCGGACGCGTCGCGAGGCATGAAGCTGGTCAACGCGCGATCCTTTGCTGGGCGCAGCGGGTTGCGCCCGAAGTGCGGCCGCGGTGGGGGCCGCGTGCGGAGGTCCACGTCCCTGTGGACCCGTCTCCGAGACATCTACAGGGTGCGATACCGCGGGTTCGCGGTCAAGTGGGAATTTCCGGACTGAACGCTACCTTGGTGGGATGCCCCGCCCCCCGAAGCGCCCCGCCCGTGGCCCTGCACGCACCGCCGCCGCCGGCCGACGCCGCGGCGCCTCGCCGCCCCGGACGGTCGGTGACCTGCTGGCCGCGATGGAGGCGGTCGCGCCGTCCCGGCTGGCGGAGTCCTGGGACAACGTCGGGCTGCTTCTGGGCAGCCGCGCCGCGCCGTGCACGCGGGTGCTGCTGACCATCGACCTGACGCCCGAGGTGCTGGACGAGGCCGTGGACCTGGCGGTGGACGCGGTCGTCGCCTAC
>CANHFL010000298.1 GCA_947459855.1 Planctomycetaceae bacterium
CGATGGCGAAGACGCGCTGGCCGGCATCGATCTGGTCGTCGGCCTCGATGGGCGCCACCTCGAACGGCTTGCCGTCCGGGTGCTTGAGCTTGATCAGCGCCAGGTCCAGCGAGCTGTTCACCGCCTCGATGGCGACGTCGTCGATGTCGACGCGCTTGAGCGTGCCGTCCGGCTGGCGGAACCAGACCGTGGCGCGCAGGGAGCGCTCGCCCTGGATGACGTGCGCATTGGTGATCGCGTGCCCGTCCGAGTTGATGATGACGCCGGAGCCCAGGCCGCCGGGCGTGCTGACCTTGATGACCGCGGGCCCCAGGTTCTTCGACAGCTCCTTGGGCGGGAGCGTCGGCAGGTCCTTGGCGGTCGAGAAGAGCGAAGCCGTGTCCGCCTGCAGCGCCGGCGCGGCCTCGTCGCGGACCACGCCGTCGACCTGCTCCATGTCGACCTCGAGCACGTCCGCGCCGATGTCGATCCAGAGCTTCCGGTCGGTCTGCTTCAGGATGTGCCCCTCGACCTTGGAGCCGCTGCGCAGCTTGACCACGTCGGCTGCGCCCGCGGCGCACGCAAGCGCCAGCGCGGCGAAGGTGGCGGGAAGGATCCGAACGGTGCGGTGGGGCTGCGTCATGGGCATTCGGGTGAGGCCTTACTATACGCCGCGCCGTGCCGGGCGTTCGCCCGGAACGTGCACAACAAGGAACGAACACACCGATGCGATTCCTCGCGACCGCCACCGTCCTCGCCGCCATCCTCGCCGCGCCCGCCGCGGCCCAGGACCTTGCCCGCCACTACGGCTTCCTGCCGCTCGAGGTGGTCAAGGTGGACCCCAAGGCCGGCCCCTTCGTCTCGGCCGACATGAACGGCGACGGGCTGATGGACCTGGTCGTCGTCGACAACTTCAAGAACCGCATCGACATCGACTACCAGAAGAAGGGCGCGAAGGCGACCGACGACGTCCCGCCGCCGAAGGGCGTGAACGAGTTCCCCGAGCACTGGCGCTTCCGGCGCGACAGCGTGACCGTGGACCGCGAGGTCGAGGCGGTGGTGCCGGTCGACTTCGACGGCGACGGCCTGATGGACATGGTCTACGCCGGCAACAGCCCGCCGGGCGTCGTGTTCGTCCGCCAGGTCGAGCCGGGCACGTTCAAGGTGCAGCGCAAGCAGTCGATCCGCAACCTGGCGTCGAACCGCGATGCACTGGTCGTTGCCGACGTGATGGGTGACGCGAAGAAGGAGCTCGTCAGCATCGTCGACGGCAAGATCACGATCTGGCCGCTGGACAAGGACATGACGGGCGCCCCCACCGAGCTCTCGGCGGGCGGCGCGCGCGTCGTCGCGATCCTGGTCGACGACTTCGACGGCAACGGCACGCCCGACGTGGTGGGCGTGATCCCCGAGGACCCGTCCCCCCTGCGTGCGTGGTTCTCCGAGCGGCAGGGCGACCGCCTCGTGATCGGGCCGCAGGTGCGCTTCGAGATGCCGCCCGTGCGCGAGGCCGGCGCCGTCCACCTGCCCGGCGAGAAGGCCGCGCTCCTGGGCGTGATCGAGCGTCCCACCAAGCGCGTCGTGTTCCACCGCGTGGGTCGCGGCAGGATCGAGGGCGCGGGCAGCCGCGACTCGTCGCTGGTCACGTGGAGCTTCGAGGACCCCGCCAACCGCAAGCGACGCACCGTCGTGGCGGACGTCAACGCCGACGGCCTGGCCGACGTGGTGGCGACCAACACGCTGGCCAACGCCGTGATGGCGTACCGCCAGGAACAGGGCAAGGGCCTGGGCGCGCCGGCCGCCAGCCCGTCGTTCGCCGACCTGGACTCCGTGGCCGTCGCCCCGACGAAGGACGGCGCGATCCTGTTCGCCATCTCCGAGAAGGAAGGCGTCGTCGGCCGCAGCACCGTCGGGAAGGACGGCAGCGCGACGGTCCCCCCGGCCGTGCAGCTGGGCACCGGCCGCACGCCGGTGGCGATCAACCTGGTCGAGATCGACGGCCAGCGCCTGCTGGCGGTGGTCGCGAAGGACGGCAAGAACCTGGTGATCGAGCTGGTGCCCGTCGACGGCACCGACGAGCCCGCCAAGCGCACGGTCGTCAACCTGGGCTCGCAGAGCCGTTCGCCGAACGCGGTGATGTCGCTGGACGCCGACCAGGACGGCATGACCGACCTGCTGGTGTTCACGCCCGAGAAGCCGATGATCCTGCTGCAGGCACAGAAGCCCGACGCGGCGAAGGCCGAGCCCGCGAAGGATGCGAAGGCGGACGCCAAGGATCCGAAGGACGCCAAGGCCGACGCGAAGCCCGCGCCGTTCCGCGTGCTGGAGTCGAAGGACATGGGCCAGTTCGGCCTGGTGCAGGCCGCGACGGGCGACAACGTGATGGCCGCGGACACCGACGGCGACGGCAAGGCCGAGCTGCTGGTGGCCGACCGCAACTACGTCCGCGCGCTGCGCTACGAGCCCAAGCCCGCCGCGGGCACCAGCCCCGGCTGGCAGGTGGTCACGCAGATGAACGCCAAGAACCCCGACGCCAAGCTGGTCGCCCTGACGCAGCTGGGAGGCAAGGTCATCGCCGGCGACCGCGACGGCGCTCGTGCCATCGCCTTCGCGCGCGGCAAGGACGGCAAGTGGGAGCAGTCCGAGGTCATCGAGATACCGGGCTTCAAGTTCGCGCAGCTGGTGGCCGGCAAGTTCGCCGGCGACGGCAACGACGGCCTGCTGGCCGTGGGCGACGATGCCTTCGCGCTGGTCCGCCTGGGCGGCGAGCGCATCGTGCTCGACACCGTCGGCACCTGGACCAGCGACGACCCGCGCCAGACCCCGCACGAGATGATCCCCGGCGACCTGAACGGCGACGGCCGCACCGACATCGCGGTGCTGGACGGCGGCGAGCAGATGTGCAACGTCCTGACCTTCAGCGACGCGCAGCGCCTGCTGTACGCGCTCGGCTTCAAGGTCTTCGAGACGCGCCTCTTCTCGGGCGGCGACCGGCAGGAGTTCGAGCCGAGCATGGGCGAGATCGTCGACGTCACCGGCGACGGCCTGGCCGACCTGGTGCTGCTGGCCCACGACCGGCTGCTCATCTAC
>CANHFL010000299.1 GCA_947459855.1 Planctomycetaceae bacterium
CATGGACCTGGAGCAGCGCCTGCGCCAGCTGACCGCGGCACGCGCGATCCAGCAAGGCGGCTACCAGCAGAACTTCGGCCAGTCCGGCGGCTTCCGCGCGCAAGTGCGCGACACCGACAAGCAGAAGGCCCTCGAGGCCGCGTCCAGCATCAGCGGCGCCGGCGGCACCGAGGAACTGGCGCTCGAGAACGCGAAGAAGAGCTTCGAGGACAACCCGATGTCCCCGGAGTCGATCAACCGCTACGGCGGCCTGCTGCGCAAGCGCGGCCAGCCGGAGGACGAGCAGAAGTCCATCGAGGTCTTCATGGCCGGCTGGACGCGGCTGCAGGAATACCGCTTCAAGATGAACGCGGACGACATCCGCATCGCGGTCGTGCGGCGCGCCGAGCGCCAGGCGCGCGAGCAGCTGGAGCAGGCCCCGGACAACGCGCAGCTGCAGATGAACCTGGATGCCGCGCGGCAGCGCATGCTGGAGCTCGAGGGCGAGGTCTACCGCGAGCGCGTGTCCAAGTACCCCACCAACCGCGAGATGAAGTCCGACCTGGGCCGCGTCGAGTTCGACCTGGGCCGCTACGAGGACGCCATGGCCGCCTTCCAGGCCGCCAAGGACGACCCGAAGCTCAAGGTCAACAGCGCCTGGATGCTGGGACGCTGCTTCGAGAAGGAAGGCTGGCACACCGAGGCCGTCGGCGAGTTCCGCGAGGCCCTGGCCGCCCTCGACAGCACGCAGGGCGAGAAGGAGCTCGAGATCAAGTACGACCTGATGCTCGCGCTCATCGAGCTGGCCAAGTTGGAGAAGTCCGGCGCCCACGCCAAGGAGGCGGCCGACATCTGCAGCGTGATCGTGCGCAAGAACATCGGCTTCAAGGACGTCCGCGCGCGCCGCAAGGAAGTCGACGAGCTGGTCCGCACGCTGGGCTGACCGCTCCCCTGCCATGCTGGCGCGCCTGGCCATCCTCGCGGTGACCCTCGCCGCGGCGGCGGGATGCAGCCATCCGCAGCACCTGATGCCCACGCCGGTCGGCTTCGACGACCGGGGCGGCGACCCGTTCGCGCACACCCCGGCGACGATGCGCACGCCGCCGATGCCGCTCTTCATCGCCGCACCGCGCAAGCTGGCGCCGGGCAACCCGCCGGCGGCGGAGGTCTTCGAGACGGTGCGCACCGACAACCTCCAGCTCGGGAAGGTGCGCATCGACTTCGACACCGGCGACGTCCCGCCCGCGTGGCCGCGGCTCGAGCAGCTCTCGCGGATGGACGACCGGCCGGTGCGGCCCACGATGGCCGTCGCCGCATGGGAGTACTACGGCCGCTTCTGGACCGGCCCCGCCGAGCTGGACGAGGACAAGGACGTCGACCAGGTGTCGCGCAACGCCTTCAGCAAGGCCGTCAACGCCGAGCTCCACGCATCCGGCCAGCGCAACATCTACGTCTTCGTGCACGGCTTCAACACCGGCTTCGCGCACAACTGCGGGGTGGCGGCCGAGATGTTCCACTACCTGGGCCGCGACGGCGTGATGATCAGCTACGACTGGCCGTCCAAGGACAGCCTGTTCAGCTACAACGCGGACAAGGCCACCGCCAGCGCGTGCGTGCGCGGGCTTCGCCAGCTGCTGGTGCACCTGGCGCACGACACCGACGTCGACCGGATCCACCTGATCGCCCACAGCGCCGGCGCGCCCGTCGCCATCGAGGCGCTGCACGACATCCGGCTGATGAACTACCGTGATCCCGCCGACCTGGTCCGCCGCCGCTACCGGCTGGGTCGCCTGGTGCTGGTCGCGCCCGACATGGACCTGCGCGCCTTCGGCGAGGCCGTCGCGGACCTGACCACGTCCCTGCCCGAGCGCACGCTGCTCTACGTCAGCTCGCGCGACAAGGCGCTGGACATCTCGGCGTGGATCGCCGGCTTCGCGCGCCTGGGCCAGCCGCTCGACGCGCTCACGCCGCGGCAGCTCGAGTTCCTGCAGGACGACGCGAACGTCGAGCTGATCGACGTGGTCAACGCCGAGCTGAAGCACGGCTCGTGGCTGGGACACAGCTACTTCCACGAGGACCCGTGGGTCAGCAGCGACGTGGTCGCATGCCTGCGCTACGGCGGCGGACCGGTCGCGCGCGGGCTGCGGTTCGACGAGGCGCGCAAGGTCAACGTGTTCCCCGACGACTTCCCCGAACGCGCGCGCGCGTCCTGCCGCGCGGCGGTCGCACGCCACGACGAGATCGTGGCCGCCGAGCGCGCCACGGTCCGTGGCACGCCGCCCGTCACCGACGGTGACCGCCCGCCCGCCAAGTGAGCCCCGCGAGCACCCCATGACCCAGCCCGCCGTCCGCGCCGCCGCCGTCATCCCCGCCCGCTACGCCAGCACCCGCTTCCCGGGCAAGCCGCTCGCGGACCTGACCGGCAAGGCCATGATCCTGCACGTCCTGGAGCGTGCGCAGGCGTGCGCCACGGTCGGCCGCATCATCGTGGCCACCGACGACGAGCGCATCCGCCGCGTCGTGGCGGATGCCGGCTTCGAGGCGCGCATGACGCGCGAGGACCACCCCAACGGCACGTCGCGCATCGCCGAGGTGGCCGAGTCACTGAGCGAGGAGCTGATCGTCAACATCCAGGGCGACGAGCCGCAGATCGAGCCGGACCTCGTCGACCGCACCGTGCGCGCGCTGGCATCGCACCCCACGGCGCCGATGGCGACGCTGGTCTCGCCCTTCGCGCCCGGCGAGGACCCGGCCAACCCGAACATCGTGAAGTGCGTCCGCGGCGTGGACGGCCGCGCGCTCTACTTCAGCCGCAGCCTGATCCCCTTCGACCGCGACCGCGGCCCCGGCGCCGCGCCGCCGATGAAGCACGTCGGTCTCTACGTCTACCGCCGCGCGTTCCTGCGCACGTTCGTCGCGCTGCCCCCCACCCCGCTCGAGCGCACCGAGAGCCTGGAGCAGCTGCGCGTCCTGGAGCACGGCCACACGATCGTCTGCGCCGAGGGCGAGGCCCACTTCACGGGCATCGACACGCCCGAGCAGTACGCCGCGTTCGTGACGCGGAAATTGGGTTCGGGATAACC
>CANHFL010000300.1 GCA_947459855.1 Planctomycetaceae bacterium
CCGGACGCGTCGTCGTCGGACGCCTAGGCTTCGCGACCCATGGCACTCATCGAGACCGGCCGCAAGGCCCCCGCGTTCCGCGCCCCCGACCAGGACGGCACCGTCCGCACGCTGGCGTCCTGCAAGGGCGCGCCGCTCGTCCTGTACTTCTATCCCAAGGACGACACGTCCGGCTGCACGGTCGAGGCCTGCGGCTTCCGCGACGCGTGGTCGCGCTTCCGGAAGGCCGGCGCGCAGGTGTTCGGCGTCAGCCCCGACGGGGTGGCGAGCCACGCGAAGTTCGCGGCGAAGTACAAGCTGCCGTTCGCGCTGTTGGCCGACGAGCCCGCCAAGGCCGGCGCGGCGCCGAAGCTCTGCGCGGCGTACGGCACCTGGCAGGAGAAGTCGATGTACGGGCGGAAGTACATGGGCGTGGCGCGCACCACGTACGTGATCGGCCCCGACGGAAAGGTCGCCGCCCGCTTCGACAAGGTGAAGCCCGCCGAGCACGCCCAGGAGGTCCTGGCCGCGATCGCCGCGCTAGGCTCCGCGCCATGCACCACGCCGAACTCCGCTTCCGCCGGCTCCACCCGGGTGCGCAGGTCCCCGCGTACCAAAGCGAGCACGCGGCAGGCCTCGACCTCCACGCGTGCCTCGAAGCGCCGGTGACGCTGGCGCCGGGCGACATCGCGCTCATCCCGTGCGGCTTCGCGATGGCGATCCCGCACGGGTTCGAGGGCTCGGTGCGCCCCCGCAGCGGCCTGGCCACGAAGCACGGGATCGGCATGCCGAACGCCCCGGGCACGGTGGACAGCGACTACCGCGGCGAGATGAAGGTGCCGCTGATCAACCTGGGCCGGCAGCCGTTCACGGTCGAGCACGGCATGCGCGTGGCCCAGATGGTGATCGCCCCGGTGGCCCGGGCGACCGTCACCGAGGTCGCGGAGCTGGATTCCACGGTCCGGGGCCATGGGGGCTTCGGGAGCACGGGGAAGGGCTGAGCCGCCCGGTTCCCCTACACTGCGCGGAATGTCCACGATGACCGCCACCGAAGTCGCCGTCCCGCTCCTCGACCTGAAGGCCCAGTACGCGTCCATCCGCGCCGAGGTCGAGCCGGTCGTCAAGGAGGTCATCGAGAGCCAGTACTTCATCGGCGGCCCCAAGATCGACGCGCTGGAGCGCGAGACCGCCGAGTACTGCCGCACGAAGCACTCGATCGGCTGTGCCAACGGGTCCGACGCGATCCTGCTGGCGCTGCAGGCGCTGGACGTCGGCCCCGGCGACGAGGTCGTCCTGCCCAGCTACACGTTCTTCGCGACCGCGGGCAGCGTGGCGCGCCTGGGCGCGCGCCCGGTGTTCGTGGACTGCGATCCCGCCACGTACAACATCTGCCCCAAGTCGACCGAGCAGGCCTTCGGTTGCCACAAGAAGGTCAAGGCGATCATCCCGGTGCACCTGTTCGGCCAGTCGGCCGACATCGACGCGATCATGGCGATCGCGAAGTCGAAGGGCGTGCACGTGGTCGAGGACTGCGCGCAGGCGATCGGCACCGAGGACGCGCACGGCCGCCGCGTGGGCGGCGTCGGCGCGATCGGAACCTTCAGTTTCTTCCCCTCCAAGAACCTGGGCGGGTTCGGCGACGGCGGCATCATGACCACCAACGACGATGCCCTGGCCGCGCGCCTGAAGCGCCTGCGCAACCACGGCATGGAGCCGAAGTACTACCACCAGGAAGTGGGCATGAACAGCCGCCTGGACGCGCTGCAGGCCGCGGTGCTGAGCATCAAGCTGCGGCACCTGGACGCGTGGAGCGCGGCGCGCCAGCGCAACGGCGAGTTCTACGACGCGGCGTTCCGCGCGGCGGGCGCCACGGACAGCGGCACGTCGCTGGACGCGGGCGGCTTCCCGCTGCGCTTCCCGAAGCGCCTGCCGGGCCGCCACATCTACAACCAGTACATCGTGCGCGTGCCGGCCCGCATCCGCGACGCCGTGCGAAACGAGCTGTCCACGCGCAAGATCGGCACCGAGATCTACTACCCGCTCTGCCTGCACCAGCAGGAGTGCTTCAAGTCGCTCGGCTACACGCCCGGCATCTTCCCGCACTCGGAACGCGCCGCTGCCGAGACGATCGCGCTGCCGATCTTCGGCGAGCTGACCGAGGCGCAGCGCGCCTGGGTGGCCGAGAGCGTGATCGAGGCGGTGCGGAAGCTGGCGTGATCGCGCCCCGCGGCGCCCGGGTTCAGGCGATCGCGTCGAGCGACGTCAGCCCCAGCGGCTCGCGCGCGAAGAACGGCTCGGCGGTGGCGGTGCCGATGCGGCTGCCGAAGTAGGTTCCCGCGGCGTCCAGCCAGTCGACGACCTTCCGGTTGCCCTCGTTCACCACGAACTGGCTGCGGTAGGCCAGCACGGCCTGGCGCTTGCGCTCGGCGAAGCCGGTCGTGTCCAGCACGAACGAAGGCTGCGGCACGATGCGCAGGTGCGTGGCGTAGTAGTGGAACAGCCACTTCACGTGGATCGGATCGCCGGGCAGGGCGCTCTTCGTGAGCTTTGCGTCGAAGCGCGCGTCCTCGACGATGCGCGTGCCGGCCACGTGGTCGGGGTGGGCGTCCTCGAAATAGGGCACGAAGACCATGTCGGGCCGGAACGTGCGGATGACGCCGGCCACCGCGTGGCGCGCGGCCAGCGTGTGCTGGACCTCGCGGTTGGGCAGGTCGAGCGTTCGGCGCTCGGCGCCCAGGATGCGCGCGGCCTCGGCGGCCTCGGTGGCGCGGGTGGCGGGGTCGCCGTGGGGCGTGGGCTCGCCGTTCGTCAGGTCCAGGAGCAGGACGCGGTGGCCGGACGCGGCGAAGCGCGCGATCGTGCCGCCCATGCCGAGTTCCTGGTCGTCCGGGTGCGGGCCGACGACGAGGATGCGCATGCCGGTTCGGGGTGAGGTGGTCACGGCGTCACGGTAGCAGGTGCGGGTGCGTCGGCGGCGTCGACGGCCAGCTCGGGCGACGCCGCAAGGACGGCGGCCGCGGCGGCCGCGACCCGGGTGCGGAGCACCGCGGCCGTATCGCCGCGGTGTGCGCGCCGTGCGAA
>CANHFL010000301.1 GCA_947459855.1 Planctomycetaceae bacterium
AACCCGCGGGGGGGGAACTCCTGCGGCACGTGCCGTGGCGCCGGTGCCTGCGGCCGCGCGGCGTTCTCGACGTTCGGGATGTGCACGTCGTCGTGCGCGGCCTCGCCGACCGTCGCCTCGTGCGCCATGCGCACCGCGGCCGCGGCGACCTCCATCGGGTCGAACTCGCCGGCCAGCGATTCCGCCACGGTGCGGTAGGTGTCCAGGTCGCCTGACTGCAGCAGTTCGCGCAGCGCGCCCTTCGTGATGTCCAGGCGCCGCGCCTTCACGTCGAGCGGCGTCGGGACGGTCGAGATCTCGAACTTCTGCTTCGTGACCCACTCGATGTTCCGCAGCAGGCGGTGCTCGCGCGGCTCGGCCAGCGTGATCGCCACGCCCTCGCGGCCGGCGCGGCCGGTGCGGCCGATGCGGTGCACGTAGCTCTCGGGCGAGCTGGGGACGTCGAAGTTCACCACGTGCGTCAGGTGCTCGATGTCGATGCCGCGCGCCGCGACGTCGGTGGCGACCAGCAAGTCCACCTCGCGCCCGCGCGCCTTGCGCATGACGCGGTCGCGCTCGGGCTGGCCCATGCCGCCGTGCAGGCTCTCGACGGAGTAGCCGCGGCCCGCCAGGCGGTCGGACAGCTCGTCCACCTCCAGGCGCGTGCGGCAGAAGATGAGGGCGAGCGTGGGCGACTCCAGGTCGAGCACGCGTCCCAGCGCGGTGATCTTGTGGGCGCGCGGCACGATGTACGCCGTCTGCCGCACCTTGGGAACGGAGCCCTTCGTCGCCTTGTCGCGGGGGATCAGGATGCGCGCCGGGTCCTTCAGGTGCCGCTCGGCGATCGAGGCGATGCGCGGCGGCAGCGTCGCGCTGAAGAGCGCGGTCTGGCGCTCGGGCGGCGCGGCCTCCAGGATCAGCTCAAGGTCCTCCGCGAAGCCCATGTCGAGCATCTCGTCGGCCTCGTCCAGCGCCACCATGCGCAGGCCCGAGAGGTCGAGCGTGCCGCGGCGAAGGTGGTCCAGCGCGCGGCCCGGCGTGGCCACGACGACGTGCGCGCCGCGCTTCAGCGCGATCACCTGCCTGTAGAACTCCTGTCCGCCGTAGATCGGCACCGTCTGGGTGCGCAGGCCCTTGCCGTAGGAGTGGAACGCCTCGGAGACCTGCACGGCCAGCTCTCGCGTGGGCACCAGCACCAGGCCCGCGGGCTTCAGCGGCACGGCCGGCGTGCCCGCGATCCGCTGCAGCATGGGCAGCGCGAACGCCGCGGTCTTGCCCGTTCCCGTCGCGGCCTGCCCGAGCAGGTCGCGTCCTTCCATCAGCGGCTTGATGGCCGCCTTCTGGATGGGCGTGGGTTCCTCGTAGCCGAGAGCCGCGAGCTCGGTGAGCAGTTCCTGGCCAAGTCCGAGCTCCGCGAAGGTGTCCGTCATCATCGGAGCGTACCCGCGCGCCGCATCAGCGCACGGGGGCCGGGTAGGTCGCCCCGGTCTTCGCGGTCTCCCACACCGTGACGGAGCGCAGCTCGAGCCCCTCGGCCGCAAGCGGCGCGCGCAGCAGGCCGTGGCAGGTCATCGCGATGTGCTCGACCGACGGGTTCAGTTCGCGGAATTCCGCGCAGTCGGCGTTCAGGTGCTTGTGGTCGAAGCGATCGATCACCCAGTGCCCGACGATGCGTGCCAGCGCGTCGACCGGTGCTGCGGGCGCGCCGCCCACGGGGACGGCCACCGTCACGGCCACGCGGTAGTTGTGCCCGTGCCCGCCGGGGTGGTTGCACTTGCCGAAGATGCGCCGGTTCTCCTCGTCACCCAGCGCGGGGACGTGCAGGCGGTGCGATGCGGAGAACTCGAAGTGCTCGGTGAGCAGGGCGGTGTCCGGCATGCCGGGGCTCCATTCGTGCTGCACGTAGGGGGACGGCTCCCAGCGGAGCACGTCCAGGTGGACCGACGGCGGCAGGTGGCGCGCGGCGGCCGCGCCCATCTGCCGGAGGAGTGACTCGGCGGTAGGGGTGGGCGCGCCGGCGGCGATCGCGGCCTGCAGCAGCGGGAAGAGGTGGGTGCGGGCCAGCGCGTCCAGGTCCTGGATCCCGATCAGGTAGCCCGTCGAGGGATCGGGCAGGCCGGACACGCCGAGCGTCAGCTCGTGGTGCGCCATCAGGCCCGCGGCGGTGGGCACCCCTGCGAAGCCGTGGCCGCCCGCCTGCGTCCGGCCATCGAACGAGAGCCCGGCGCGCACGGTGCGGCTGAGCATGATCGGGTGGCGGGGGGCATCGGCGGGCATCGGCAGTCCCTACTGTAGACGCGGCCCGCCCGGCTGCGGGTCGCGCCGCCCACGGCCGAACGCCGATGAACCCCACCATGCCCGCCCGTCGCATGCTCCTGCCCCTGGTCGCCGCGCTCGTGGGTGCGTGCGCCCAGTCCGGGCGTGCCCCCGACCCGGCCGCGGCGGTGCCCGTCGCGGCGACCGCGGCGCCGATCGCGCTGGGCAAGGGACTGGCCGTCGACCGCGCCGCCGGCGAGGTCCGGATGGAATGCCAGGTCGCCATCGAGCACGGCTGGCTGGAGCAGGCGGTCTGCCTGGCCGGCACGCGCGAGCACGAATCGCTCCTTGCCACCGAGGTCGTCCCCAGCCGCCTGCATGCGGCGCTCCTCGTGCTGGGACTCCAGCCGGGCGCACCCGGAAGCTGGCGCGAGGTGCCGAAGGGCGATTCCTTCGGCGTCGAGCGCGTGCCGCCCCGCGGGCCGCGCGTCGACCTGCTCGTGCGCGTGGCCGGGCGGCCCGACGTGCCGCTCGACCGTTGGATCCACGACCCCGTCGCGAACCGTGACTTCCCCGCGCAGCCCTGGGTCTTCGGCGGCAGCCTCATGCGCCCGAACCGCCCACCGGAGCCCGGTGAGCACTACATGGCCGACCGCACCGGCAGCGTGGTGGGCATCGTCACCTTCGGAGACGAGGTCATCGGCTGCGCCGACGTCTTCGCGGACCGGACCGAGATCGACGCCGCCAGCTGGCAGGCCCGCGCCGGTGCCATCCCGCCCACCGGGACGCCAGCCGTCCTCGTC
>CANHFL010000302.1 GCA_947459855.1 Planctomycetaceae bacterium
GAGGCGCGCTTCCGGCGGTGGGCCGTCGCGGCGGTGATGGCCATCGCCGCCGGCGTCGCCGCGTGGGTCACCCTTCGCGCGACGCCGGTGGCGGACGCCGGGCAGGTGCTCGCGCGCCTGGCCGCGGCCGCGCCGCTCGGCGACCGCACGTTCCGCATCGAGGCGGCGGGCGAGCCGCGGGGCGGTGCGCGCGACGACCGCGCTGCGGCCGCGGGCCGGGGCGGGCGGCCGAAGCCCTCGCTCGACGGCGCGACGCTCTGGCTCCGCGGCGCCGACCAGTACGTGATCGAGCGCCAGGCCGAGGACGGCACCGCCACGATCACCGGCAGCGACGGCCGCACCTCGTGGAACGTCCCCGCGCGCGGCACCGTGCGCGTGAGCGGCGATCCCGCGCGCTTCCGTGGTGCGCTTCCGGGCGCGCGGCACGACCTGCCGTTCGTCGACGTCCCCGGTGGGCTGGCCGCGCTGGCGCAGGCCTACGACGTCTCGTTCGGACCGAAGGAGACGATCGACGGCCGGATGCTCGAGTGCATCCGCGGGACGCGCCGCGCCGGCGCATCCGGCGGCCCGCGCGACATCGCCATCTGGTTTGACCCCGAGACCTACGCCGTGCGGCGGATGCGATTCACGAACCTCCCGCAGGCCCAGGGCGGCCCGCGCGCGGTGACGCTCGAACTCGTCTCGGATGCGTCGCTCCCCGCCGCGTTCTTCGACCACGGCTCGCACCACGCCCCCGACCGCCCGCTTTCCCGCGAGGACTGATCCCACCATGCTGCGCTCCGTCTCCACCGCCGTCCTGGCGCTTGCCGTCGCATCGCTCGCCGCTGCCGTCGCACCGCCCGCCGCGCCCGCGCCCGCGCCTGCTCCGGCGAAGGGCGCCTCGGCCCGCCCGAACTTCATCTTCATCCAGGGCGAGGCGCAGGGCTGGTCCAGCACCTCGGTGGACATGGACGGGCAGCCGCCCTCGACGGCGCGTCCGGCAGGCCTGACGCCGAACCTCGAGCGCATGGCCGCCGACGGCATGCGCTTCGCCGACTTCCACGTCACGGCACCCCGCTGCACGCCGTCGCGCACCAGCTTCGTGACGGGCATCAGCCCCGCCAAGCTGCACATGACCTACCAGAACGAGGGCGGCGCGAGCCGGCGCGAAGGCGGTGGCGGCGGCAAGGGCGGCGACGCCAACCCGGGCTACAACCTGATGCGCACGATCGCGCCGACCCCCGACGTCGACCTCCCCGAGGGCGTGCGCACCACCGGCGGCTGGCTGCACGACCTGGGCTACGCGTCCGCGCACTACGGCAAGTGGCACGTCGGCCGCAAGGCGCCCAGCGCCGTCGGCTTCGACGACTGCGACGGCGCGAACAGCAACCAGGGCCCGGACCGCGGCGAGGCCCCGAACCCGAAGCAGGCCACCGCGATCACCGACCGCGCGATCGCGTTCATGCGCAGGCAGCACGCGGCGGGCAAGCCCTTCTACGTACAGATCGACCACTACGGCTTCGGCGCCGAGGAGGAGGCGACGCCCGAGTCGCTCGCGATCGCGAAGGGGCTCGTCCCCAACGTCAGCGGCAAGCCCATGGGTGCGATCGCCGGCGCGCACGACGTCGACCTCCAGGTCGGCCGCGTGCTGGCCGCGCTGAAGGAGATGGGGATCGACGGCAACACCTACGTCTTCTACGGTGCCGACCACGGCGCGCAGGGCGGCGGCGGCAACCGCCAGGCCAACCCGCCGTTCAGCGGCGCGAAGGGAAGCGTCAGCGAGGGCGGCATCCGCATCCCGTTCATCGTGCGCGGCCCCGGCATCGAGGCCGGAAAGGTGAGCCACGTGCGTGCGAGCGGCATGGACCTGCTGCCGACCGTGCTCGACCTGGCCGGTGCGCCGGTCGCGAAGCCCGCCGACCCCGACGCGCGCAACGCGATCGAGGGCGGCAGCCTGGTGCCGGTGCTGCGCGCCGGCGGGACGGGCTCCGTCACGCGCCCGCGCAACGACCTGGTGATCCACTTCCCGCACTACGACCTCGGGAACGGCGGCCCCGCGACGGCGATCTACGCGGACAGCCTGAAGCTGGTGCACAACTACGACACCGGCAAGACGATGCTGTACGACATCTCGAAGGACCCCGCCGAGCGCAACGACCTCTCGGCCTCGATGCCCGAGCAGGTCAAGCAGATGAAGGCGCGGATGGACGACTACCTGAAGGCCGTCAAGGCGCAGATGCCCGTGCCCGCGCCCGCGGACGGGAAGGCGCCCGCCGCACCCGCCGGCGGCGACCAGCCCAAGAAGGGTGGCGGCGGCAAGGGTGGTGGCGGCAAGGGCGGCAAGAACGGCGGCTCGTCCGCCGGGGAGGAATGAGGCACATGGCCCCGAAGTCGATCGTCCGGATTCCCGCGCTCGCCTTCGTGGCGGCGCTTGCACCCATCGCAGTCGCGCATCCGCCGCTGCCCGACGGCACCGATGCGCACGACCGCATCGTGACCGCCGATCGCGAGACGGTCGTCGCCGCGCTGGCCGCCGCGCCTGCGCCCGCCCAGGACGGGCTGCCGTGGCAGGCCGAGTCGTTCGCGTTCTTCCGTCCGGGCATCGCGCTCCACGCCGATTCGCAGTGGCTGTGGGTCGAGGGCGACGGCCTTCCGCACGCGCCGTTCGAGTACGCGCCGATGGTCGGGATCGTCTCGTGGCAGCAGCAGGTGCCCATGCCGCAGGCGTACACGGGTACGAACGGCTGGCAGATCCCGCTGAAGCCGCAGCTCGCGGATCAGCCGATCGACGGGCGCAAGTACCTTCGCCGTGGCGCGGTGGCGCTCGCGGTGAACGGCATCCCGATCTTCAACGCGCTGAACAACCGCGGCGACGACGCGTTCCTCAGCGGCGAGCTCGACGAGTACGGCGGCCACAGCGGGCGCGGCGACGACTACCACCTGCACGCGGCGCCGCTCTACCTGCAGAAGATCGTCGGCCCGAACCGCCCGATCGCGTTCGCGCTGGACGGCTTCCCGATCTACGGCCTGTTCGACCCGAAGGCGAAGGCCGGC
>CANHFL010000303.1 GCA_947459855.1 Planctomycetaceae bacterium
CAACTGCATCATCGTCTGCGGCATCGAGAACATCGATCCGATGGGCGTCCACACCGGCGACTCGATCACGGTCGCGCCGATCCAGACGCTGACCGACCGCGAGTACCAGCGGATGCGCGACGCGGCCTTCGCGATCATGCGCGCCGTCGGCGTGAACTGCGGCGGCTCGAACGTGCAGTTCGGCATCGATCCGAAGTCGGGCGAGATGGTCGTGATCGAGATGAATCCGCGCGTCTCGCGCAGCTCGGCGCTCGCATCGAAGGCGACGGGATTCCCGATCGCGAAGATCGCCGCGAAGCTCGCGGTCGGCTACACGCTCGACGAGCTCAAGAACGACATCACCGGCAACACGAGCGCCTGCTTCGAGCCGTCGATCGACTACGTCGTCGTGAAGATCCCGCGCTGGACGTTCGAGAAGTTCCCCGAGGCCGACGAGACGCTGACCACGCAGATGAAGTCCGTCGGCGAGGCGATGGCGATCGGCCGCACCTTCAAGGAGGCCTTCCAGAAGGCCGTCCGCAGCATGGAGGTGAAGCGCTTCGGGTTCGGCCTGGACAACAACGACCGCTGGCTGCGGCAGCGCATGGCCGACGCCGCGCCGGCGGGCATCGCCACCGGCACCGAGACGCGCATCAACCGCCCGACCGAGTCGGCCAGCGCCGACTGGCCGATCCCCGAGGACACGCTGCTGCGCAAGCTGGCGGTGCCCAGCCAGGGCCGCCTCTACTTCGTGCGCTACGCGCTGCGCATGGGCTGGTCGGTCGACCGCGTCTACCAGGTCACGAAGATCGACCGCTGGTTCCTGCGGCAGTTCGCCGAGCTGGTCGCGTTCGAGGACCGCATCCTGGCGGTGCCTTCGCTGGCCGCGTGCCCGCGCGACCTGAGGTTCGAGGCGAAGAAGCTGGGATACAGCGACGCCCAGCTCGCCAAGTCGTGGCTGGGCGAGATCTCGCCGGCGAACATCCTGAAGGTCCGCGCCGCGCGCAAGGCGATGGGCGTCGAGCCGGTCTACAAGCTGGTCGACACCTGCGCCGCCGAGTTCGAGGCCGCCACGCCCTACTACTACAGCACGTACGAGGAGCCCTACTCGGTGAACGGCAGGCCCGTCACCGACGACGAGGTGCGCATCACCGGCACGCCGAAGGTCGTGATCCTGGGCGGCGGCCCCAACCGCATCGGCCAGGGCATCGAGTTCGACTACTGCTGCTGCCAGGCCTCGTTCGCCGCCGAGGAGATGGGCCTCGAGAGCGTGATGATCAACTCGAACCCCGAGACTGTCAGCACGGACTTCGACACCAGCGACCTGCTGTTCTTCGAGCCGCTGACGCTCGAGGACGTGCTGAACGTCGTCGAGCGCCTGAACGGCGGCGGCATCGAGAAGGCCGACCGCACCGGCGGCGTCGTGGGCTGCGTCGTGCAGTTCGGCGGGCAGACGCCGCTGAACCTGGCGCACGGCCTGGTCGCCGCTGGCGTGCCGCTGGTCGGCACCAGCGTCGAGAGCATCGACTTGGCCGAGGACCGCGACCGCTTCAAGGCGGTTCTGGAGGAGCTGGGCCTGAACCAGCCGCCCTCGGGCATCGCGCGCAGCCTGGAGGAGGCCGTCGCCGAGGCGGGCCGCGTCGGCTACCCCGTGCTCGTGCGCCCCAGCTACGTGCTGGGCGGCCGCGGCATGGAGACCTGCTTCGACGAGGCCGCGCTCCGCCGCTACATGACCACCGCGGTCAACGTCAGCGACCTGGCGAACGCGCCGGTGCTGATCGACCGGTTCCTGTCGGACGCGGTCGAGGTCGACGTCGACGTCGTCGGCGACTTCGAGCCGCACGAGACGAGCCGCTCGCGCCAGGTGCCGCAGCGCAGCGAGCACCCGCAGGCGATCGTCTGCGGCGTGATGGAGCACATCGAGGAGGCCGGCATCCACTCCGGCGACAGCACCTGCACGGTGCCGCCGTACAGCCTGCCGCCCAGCATCGTGAACCGCATCCGCGACCAGGCCCGCGCGCTGGCGAGGCGCCTGCGCGTGCGCGGCCTGATGAACGTGCAGATGGCCGTGAAGGACGAGGTCGTCTACATCCTGGAGGTCAACCCGCGCGCGTCGCGCACGGCGCCGTTTGTCAGCAAGGCGAAGGGCATTCCCTGGGCGAACCTGGCGGCGAAGGTCATGATGGGCGCCTCGCTCTCCGAGCTGGGCGCGAAGGAGGTCCCCGACACCGGCTTCTACGCGGTGAAGGAGAGCGTCTTCCCGTTCACCAAGTTCCCCGGCGTCGACGTCGTGCTGGGCCCCGAGATGCGCTCGACCGGCGAGGTCATGGGCGCTGACCGCAGCCTGCCCGTCGCGTTCGCGAAGGCGCAGATGGCGGCGGGGGTGCACCTGCCGACCAAGGGCAACGTCTTCCTGAGCGTCCGCGAGGGCGACAAGCAGCAGGCCGTCGAGGTCGCGCGCAGCCTGGCCAGCATGGGCTTCCAGGTCATGTGCAGCGAGGGCACCTACCGCACGCTCCAGCAGTTCAGCGTGCAGTGCACCCTGGTCCCCAAGATCGCCACCGGCCAGCGCCCCAACGTGCTGGACCTGATGGCCAACGGCGAGGTCCAGCTGGTCATCAACACGCCGACCAAGAAGGGCGGCAGCACGGACGAGGGCCGCATCCGCGCCCAGGCCGTCCGCGCCAACGTGCCGATCATCACCACCATCGCCGGCGCCCGCGCCGCGGTGCAGGCGATCCAGGCGCTCCGCGGAGGGAACTGGCAGGTCTTCGCCGTCCAGGACTACTTCCCGGGCCTGGCCCGGAAGCGGGCCGAACCTGCGCTGGCGGTCGCCGGGAACTGACCCCGGCGCCGTCCTATACTCCCCGCTCCCCATGCAGACGCTGACCGACTACCTGCCGGCTTGGTTCCCCAGCGGCCCCTCCCTGCCGCAGCTCATCGCCAGCGTGATCGTGGTCTTCACCGCGCTCCACGTGATCCTTGGCTGCTGCGCCTACGCCATCTGGCTCGAGCGCCGCCTGTCGGCCTGGATGCAGGACCGCGTGGGCCCG
>CANHFL010000304.1 GCA_947459855.1 Planctomycetaceae bacterium
CCCCTGCGCCTGCTCCGGGCTCATGTAGTCGGGCGTGCCGATCATCATGCCGCCGATGGTCCGGATCTCCTGGTCGCCGAGGCGCTCGCCCATGGCCTTGGCGATGCCGAAGTCGATGATCTTCGGGAACAGGCCGCTCTCGGTACGGGTGCACAGGATGTTGGCCGGCTTCAGGTCGCGGTGCACGACGCCCTTCACGTGCGCGTGCTGGATCGCCTCGGCGACGCGGATGAAGAGCACGAGCCGCTGCCGGAGCGTGAGCCGCTCGCGGTCGGCGAACTTCCCGAGCGGCTCGCCGCGGACGAATTCCATCGCGAAGTACGGGCGGTGATCGACGGTAACGCCCGCGTCAAGCACCTTGGCGACGCACGGATGCTCCATGCGCGCCAGCGCCTGGCGCTCGGCCTCGAACCGGGCCAGGACCTCGGAGGTGTCCATGCCCGGCTTGACCAGCTTCAGCGCGACGGTCCGGCGCACGGGCTCGCGCTGCTCGGCTTCGTAGACGACACCGAAGCCGCCCTCGCCCAGCATGCGCGTGATCGTGAAGTGGCCGATCGCGGCGCCTTCGTCGAAGCGGACGCCGCGCGGAAGCGGCGCAACCGGCGTCTCGCGCACGATAGTGGGCCGCTCGGAACCGTCCGGCGCGCGCCCAGCGCCGGCAGCGCCGCCACCGATGATGGTCGGCTCGTCGCTCATGCGCCCTCCCGGGTGATCGAGATCTCGCGCATGCCTTCGCCGCGGTCGCACAGGCGCACGGTCACGCGGCGGGCCGGCAGCGCCGCGGCGATGCGGGACGGCCACTCGACCGCGACGACCGCGGTGCCCTGCGCAAGGAGCTCGTCCCAGCCGAGCGCCTCGAGGTCCGCCGGGCCGCGCAGGCGGTAGGCGTCGATGTGGACCAGAGGCACCGCGCCGGGGGCGGTGTGGCGGTGCTCGATCACGAACGTGGGACTGGAGACCTGCGCCACGTCGTGGCCGAGACCGCGCGCGAGCCCGCGCACGAAGCGCGTCTTGCCGGCGCCCAGGTCGCCCTCGAGCGCCACGAGCGTGCCCGGCGACAGCGTGGTCGCCAGCGCGGCGGCGATCGCCTCGGTCTCCGCTTCGTCGCGGGCCAGATGCTGTGCTCGTTCCGCGGCGGTCACGTGCGGTGCTCCCAGCCGGCATCATCGGCAGGAATCCGGCGCGCGCCGTCGATTGCGACCACGAGCGGCGCGCCCGGGGCATGCGCCACGAAACGGCCGACCACCGTGACCGGCACGCCGCCGACAGCCGCAGGCGGCGGACCGGCGCAGGCGAAGGCCAGGTCGTGGTCCTCGCCGTCGGCGAGGGCCCCCTGCCATCCGGTGCCATGGGTGCACGGCACCCTCGAGGGGTCGACTTCAACCGCGCGGCCGGCGGCGGCAGCCAGGTGCCCGGCGTCACGCGCCAGTCCATCGGAGACATCGATCATGGCGTGCAGGCGGTCGCCCAATTCAGCTGCAAGCGCCAGGGCGGGCCCGACGCGGGGTTCGAAGGTCAGGTGACGCCCCCTGCCGTCCGGTGCCAGGGAGCCGCCCAGGGCGCCCGTCACGCAGAGGAGGTCCCCTGCCGCCGCCCCGGCGCGGGTGATGACGCGCCCGGTGGGTCCGGGCTGGGCAAGGATCGAGACGCTCACCACCAGCGGTCCATCGCCTGCGTGCACGCCGACATCGCCGCCCACCATCGGGCAGCCCCAGTGCGCGGCCCACCGCCGCAGGCCGTCCGCCAGGGCCTCGACGTCCTGGTCGACCATGCCGCGCGGGAGCGCCGCGGTGGCCACGGTGGCCCTGGGGACGGCGGCCATGGCGGCGACGTCGCTGACGTTCCGCGCGATGGCCTTGCGTGCCACCAGGTCCATCGGAGTGTCGCGCAGGAAGTGACGGCCCTCGATCACCTGGTCCGCGGCGACCAGGACGTGGCCGTCGCCGAACCGGACGAGCGCCATGTCGTCGCCCGGCGGAACCGGCACGTCGAGCCCGGGCACGCCGTCCAGTGCGGCGTTGTGCGAGCGGATGCGCGCGATCAGGTCACGCTCACGCATCGCGTGCCCCGGCGGCGCGCGGGGCCAGCGCCAGCAGCGCGTCGGCTGTCCGCTGCGTCGCGCCCTGGTTCTCGCGGACGGTCTGGCGTGCGGCTGCGCCCATCTGCGCGCGCATCGCCGGGTCGGCGATCAGCTCGCGCAGCGCACCGGGAAGGCGCGCTGCGTCGACGCGACGCATGGCGCCCGCGCGCAGGAGGGCATCGGACGAATCCTGGAAGTCGCCGTAGCGCGGGCCGGTGACGAGTGCCTTGCCCAGGCCCGCCGGCTCCATCGCGTCGGAGCCGTGCAGCTGCCCGAAGCTGCGCCCGATGACGACGACGTCCGCCAGCGCATAGGCCTTCCGGAGCTCACCGATCGTGTCCAGCAGGAAGAGGCCTGTCGGGCTGCCGCGGTCGCCCTTGGAGCGGCGCGCGCAGCCCGGCAGCGTTTCCGCCGCGGCATCGAACCACTCGGGCTTGCGCGGCGCACACAGCAGCTGGACGCCCTTCGGCGTTGCGTCACGCAGGATCGCGTGTTCCTCGGGGGCGGTCGAGCCCGCCACGACGAGCGGGCGCGAGCGGTCGATGCCGAGCTCCTGGGCCAGTTCGTCCGCGCCGGGCACGCGGTCCACGACCTGTGCCGTGTCCCACTTCATGGTTCCCGTCACGAACACGCGGCCGGCGGGCACGCCCAGGCGCAGGAACCGGTCGGCGTAGTCGTGGTTCTGCGCCAGCACCGCCTGAAGCCGGGCAAAGGTGCCGGCCAGCAGCCGCCGGACCCGGATGTACCGGGCGAAGCTCCGCGCCGAGAGCCGGCCGTTCACCACGACCACGGGAATGCCGCGCGCGGTGCACGCATCGACGAAGTTCGGCCAGACCTCGAGCTCGGTCAATGCAACGAGGTCCGGCTGAACGCGATCCAGGAAGCGCTCGACCATCCAGCTGGCGTCGAAGGGGTAGCGGACGACCGCATGGCCGGCCGGGCCGAACACC
>CANHFL010000305.1 GCA_947459855.1 Planctomycetaceae bacterium
GAGCGGAACCTGCACCGCTGGCACCTGCACCTCGGTCACCGTGCCGTCCGCGCGGCGCACGGACGCCTTCATCGCGGGCAGCTCGGGCGTGCCGGCCTCCCATGCGACGAGCGTCGCTTCGAGGCGCGCCGTGGCCGGCGCCGCGCCGCGCGACTGCACGCGGTCGCGCACCTCGAAGGGCCCTGCCTCGCCGGTCATCGCCGGCACATCGATCGCCTCGACGCCGTCGCCGCGCGCCTCCAGGCGCAGCCGCAGCGGCGCGCCGACCTGCCAGCCCTTCGGCGCCTCGAGCGTGCGGACCACCGTCACGCCGCCGGCGGAGGCCTCGGTGGCGATCGGCCCCTGCGGCGCGACGGGGGCGTCGGCCACGCGTTCGATCGTGCGCCGGGCGGACTGGCCCGGGGCGGCGTCCTTCGCCTGCGGCGCGGCCGTCGCCGCAGGCGCGGGCGACAGCGCCGCCGCAAGCGCGAGCACCGCGCCTGCGACCGCACCGTGCACCGTCCGCGCACGCCGGCTCATCGCGACCGCCTCCCCTCACGCTTGCGGAAGAACGCGGTCAGCGGCTCCACGAAGTCGCCGCCGGTCTCCAGCATCACGGGTTCGGCGCGCAGGCGGCGGAAGCTGTCGGCCAGCATCGCCTCCTCGGCGGCGGCGACGCGCGCGAAGCGCTCGCGCACCGCGCGCGACCCCAGGTCCAGGCGCACGCGCTCGCCGGTTTCCTCGTCGACGAACTCCGCCAGCCCGATCGCCGGCAGCTCGCGCTCGCGCCGGTCGCGGACCACCACCGGGATCACGTCGTGCTTCATGCGCGCGAGGCGCAGCGCGTCCTCCCACGGCTCCCTGGCGCCGCCGTCCGTGCGGCGCGTGCGCGCAGGGGAGGCCTGCGCGCCCGTGCGCCAGTCGCTGACGACGAACAGCACCGAGCGCCGGCTCAGCATGCGGTTCGCCTCGTCGATCGCTCCGGCGATGTCGGTGCCGCGGTGCTCGGGTTCGAAGGCCAGCAGGTCGCGCACGATGCGCAGCACGTGGCGCGGGCCCTTGCGGGGCGGCACCACCCGCTCCACGCGGTCGGTGAAGCAGACCAGGCCCACGCGGTCGTTCGAGCGGATCGCGCTGAACGCGATCGTCGCCGCGACCTCGGCCGCCAGCTCGCGCTTGAGCTGCGCGTGCGTGCCGAAGCCGAGCGATCCGCTCAGGTCCACCGCCAGCATCACGGTCAGCTCGCGCTCCTCGCGGAACAGCTTGACGTGCGGGAATCCGGTGCGCGCCGAGACGTTCCAGTCGATCGAGCGCACGTCGTCGCCGTATTGGTACGGGCGGACCTCCTCGAACTCCATGCCGCGCCCCTTGAACGCGCTGCGGAACTGCCCGGCAAGGACATCGCTGACCAGGTGCGAGGTCCTGATCTCGATGCGGCGGACTTTCCGGAGGAGCTCGGAGGTCTGCATGGGGCGTCCGTCCCTGCGGGTGGGCGGAGGTCGTCGGGTGCGGGTTACGGAACGGGCACGTGCTCGAGCAGCGCGCGCACGACGTCGTCGCTGGTCTTCTCCAGCGCCTCGGCCTCGTAGCTCAGGCCCAGGCGGTGGCGGAGCACGGCGGGGGCGACGTCCTTGACGTCCTGGGGCACCACGAAGCCGCGGCCGTCCAGGAACGCCTTGGCGCGGGCGGCCTGCACCAGCGCGATGGTCGCGCGCGGCGAGGCCCCGTACTGCACCAGGTCCTTGACCGGCACCTTCCACGCGCCGGGGTCGCGGCTCGCGACCACCAGGCTGACGATGTAGTCCTTGATGCTGTCGTCCACGAAGATCTCGTCGACGATCGCGCGCGCCGCGACGATCTGCGCGGGCTGCAGGACGGGCTTCACGGCGATCTTGCCGGTCGTGCGCGACATGCGGTCCAGGATCTGGCGCTCCTCGGTGCGGGTCGGGTACGTGATCACCAGCTTCAGCAGGAAGCGGTCGACCTGCGCCTCGGGCAGGGGGTACGTGCCCTCCTGCTCGATCGGGTTCTGCGTGGCCAGGACCAGGAACGGGTCGTCCATGCGGAACGTCTCGCCGCCGATCGTCACCTGGCGCTCCTGCATCGCCTCGAGCAGCGCGCTCTGCACCTTCGCGGGCGCGCGGTTGATCTCGTCCGCCAGCACGATGTTGGCGAACACCGGGCCCTTCTTGACGCTGAACTCGTGCGTCGCGGGGCTGTAGACCATGGTGCCGATCAGGTCGCTGGGCAGCAGGTCCGGCGTGAACTGGATGCGGTGGAAGGTCGTGCGGATCGCGGCCGCGAGCGTCGCCACGGCGGTCGTCTTCGCCAGGCCGGGGACGCCCTCGATCAGGACGTGGCCGTTGCACAGCAGGCCGATGACCAGGCCCTCGAGCAGCTCGTGCTGCCCGACGATGACCTGCTGGAGCTCCTGGCGGAGCACCGCGAAGGGCTGGGAAGCCTCGGCGACCTTCTTCTCGATCGCGCCGATGTCGTGCTGGGTGATGGATGGCATGGGTGGGGGTCTCTATGGGTCGTGCGGGGCCGTGGTTCGGCGGCCCGGGGCCCGGAATCAGGGCGTTTCAGGATATTCGGTCACCAGCCGTACGCGTGGACCACGGCCTGCGTGCCGCTCTTGTCGTGGCCGGCCTCGCAGAGCCGTGCGTAGGTCTGCTCGGCGGTGCGGAGGGCGGGCAGGTCCAGGCCCATGGCCCGGGCTTCGTCGATGGCGATCCGGAGGTCCTTCAGGAAGTGCTCGATGAAGAAGCCCGGGGCGAAGTCGCCCTTCAGGACGCGGGGGGCCAGGTTCGCCAGCGACCAGCTGGCCGCCGCGCCGCCGCCGACCGAGGTCAGCACCGTGTTCGGGTCCAGTCCGGCCCGCTTGGCGTAGGCCAGGCCCTCGGCCAGCCCCAGCATCGTGCCGGCGATCAGCAGCTGGTTCACCATCTTGGTGTGCTGGCCGGCGCCCGGCCCGCCCTGCAGGACGATCGTCTTGCCCAGCTTCGCCAGCACGGGCTCCGCGGTCGCGAAGTCCGTGGCGCTGCC
>CANHFL010000306.1 GCA_947459855.1 Planctomycetaceae bacterium
GTTCTCCAGGATGTTGCGCAGGATCACGGGCGGCGTGACGGTGTCGTTGTAGCCCATGCCGATGTAGCTGCGCCACACCTGGTTCTGGGCGGCCAGCGCCTGCAGCGCGGCCAGCGTCTCGGCCTCGCCACGCACGGGGAACTTCTGCGCGTTCGTCGGGTCGTCGATCGCCAGCTCGCGGCGCAGGCGGATGCCGGCGGGGATCGCCGCGTCAATCAGCTCGGCCATCGAGGTGCAGCCGAGCGTGGCCAGCATGGCCTGCTCCTCGGCCGCGGTCGGGCCAAGGTGACGGCGTGCGAAGGTGTCCGTCGGGTCAAGCACACCGGGGTGGGCGTGCGTGGAGGCGGGAGCGGTGGCCTTCTGGGAGGTCTGCATCGTGGTCATGGGTGGGTTGGGGCGCGGGACCGCGCCAAGCCCCGAAGTATAGGAGCCCGGCGCACCCGTCCCCAATGTTCGAAACGCAGGGTTTCCCGGCGGTTCAGGCCTCTTCAACGTCCACGAACTCGGCCTCGGCGCCCGGGGGCAGCAGCCGCTGGACCTCGCCCTCGCCGGCGGCCTCGATCGAGCGCAGCTTGCCGTCCATGATCTGCGTCCGCTTGACGGTCGCCGCCAGCGCGTTGCGCGACTCGTCCAGGCGCTTCTCGACCTTCGCCAGGTCGTCGCCGAACATCTGGAACTGCTTGCGCACCACCGAGAGCAGCTTGCCGATCTCGGCGCTCTGCTTCTGCACGGCCAGCGTGCGGAAGCCCATCTTGAGCGCGTTCAGGTACGCGGCCAGCGTCGTCGGGCTGCACAGCGTGACGCGGCAGTCCTGCTGCAGGCGCTCGATGAAGCCGGGCTCGCGCACCACCTCGGCGAAGAGGCTCTCGAGCGGCAGGTACAGGATCGCGAACTCCGTCGTGCGCGGTGGCGAGATGTACTTGCCCTGGATGTCGCGCGCGAAGCCGAGCACCGCGGCCAGCAGCTGCTTGCGCTCGGTCTCGGCGCCGGAGAGGTCGCCGCGCTCGAGGCACGCGAGCAGGCGCTCGTAGCTCTCCTTGGGGAACTTCGCGTCGATCGGCAGGTAGACGGGATCGTCGTTGCCGGCCTCGTCCTTGTTCGGCAGCTTGATCGCGAACTCCACGGTCTCGTTGCTGCGCGGCTTCGGGCGGAAATTCAGCTCGAACTGCCCGGGGTGCAGGAACTCCTCGAGCAGGCCCTGCAGCATCACCTCGCCGAACACGCCGCGGGTCTTCACGCCTTCCAGCGTCTTGCGCAGGTCGCTCACGCCGGTCGCCAGGCTCTGCACCTGGCCCAGCTGCTGGTGCACCTGCTCCAGCTGCTTGCTGACGGTCTCGAACGCCTGGCCGATGCGCGTCTGCAGCGTCTCGTTCAGCTGCTTGTCCACGACGCCGCGCATCTCGTCCAGCTTCTTCTGGTTCTCGTCGCGCAGCGTGGTCAGCTGCAGCTGCGTCGTCTCGCGGACCTTGTCGAGCGACTGCTGCATCGCCTCGCGCGACTTCTCCAGCGCGGCGGACGTGGCCTCGCGGGCGCGGTCGAGCGCCTGCTGCGTGGACTCGCGCGACTCGGCCAGCTTCTGCTCGGTCAGCGTGCGCATGGCGTCGAGCCGCGCGATCGTTCCCTGCTGGTTCGTGCCGAGCTTCGCGTCCAGTTCCGTGCGCAGTTCCTGGGAGGCGCGCGCCTGCTGCTCGCGCGCCGCGGTCAGCTGGGTCTCGATCGTCTCGCGCGTGGTACGTTCGCCGCGCGCGATCGATTCGCCCAGCCGCAGCTCGAACTGCTGCACCGCCTTGCGCGTCGCCTCGGCCTCGGCAGCGTGCGCGGCGGCGAGCGCTTCGGCAGCGGCGGCTGCACCCGCGCCGGCCTCCGCGTCGCCCGAGCGGCGCAGCAGCAGGAACACGAGGATCGCGATGCCGACGGCGGCGTTGACGATGAGGAGGGCGGTTTCCATGGACCTGGGCATTGTCGCCCACGCGGGCGAAGGATTTGCTTCACCGCAACGGATTTCCCCACATGTCCACCGGCGGCAGCGGGCGGATCGGCGCGGGGCCGGAGGCGAACGAGGGGCTGCGCGCGGCGGACGAGTCGGGCGCGCGGGCGGCGGAAGGGCGGGCGATGGCAATTGCGAAGGCGATCGGTTCCATGCCCGAAGCATCGTCCGCGCCCGTGCAGCAGTTGCTTCACCCCCCGGCGCCATGATTCCACTTCAAGGTCGCGCCCCGTGCCCATCGCCCGAAGCGGCGACGGCCGCGGGACCTCCCCGGTGAACCCAGGGCAGGCACGGCGCGGCCGGCGCTTCCGGGGCGCCCCTCCCGCCGGTGCGGACGCGGCACACGCCCCTCGCGTGCCCGGCCCATCGTGCGGGAGCGCCCGGGAGGCACGGACGCCTCCCGCGGGAGCGCTCGTACGATGCGCGCGTGGCGAAGAAGAACACGAAGAAGGCACCGGCGGCGAAGGCGACCAAGGCACCCGTGGAGCGCAAGCAGACCGCGCGCGCGACGGGCGACGAGATGTGGGAACGCATCGAGCGGATCATCGAGCTTGCATCCGGGAACGGCTACCCCACGCGGGAATCCCTCGCGTCGAAGTTCGGCATCAGCGAACGCGCGCTCGCCAACATCATCCGCACGATGAAGGAGCGCTGGCGCATCGACATCCGCTCCGAGGTCGGTCCCGAGGGCCGCCAGGGCTACAAGGTCCACGACGCGAACTTCCTGCGCACCAAGATGTCGCGCCCCGAGGCGATCGCGTCCGTGCTGCTGACCGAGGCCGTGCTGGGCACGCCGCTCATCGGCGACCGCAAGGCCGCGCAGAGCGGCAAGGACAAGCTGGAGGGCGCGATCGAGCCCGACGTGCTGCAGCAGCTGGAACGACTGAAGAAGCGCTTCGCCGTGCGGCTGCTGCAGGAAGCGAAGAAGCCGGGCGAGGGCTTCTTCAGCCGCGTCCTGGACGGCATCGCCGAGAACCGCGTGCTGCTGGTCTCCTACGAGAAGCCCGCCGAGGCCGCGAAGCGCCGCCGCGA
>CANHFL010000307.1 GCA_947459855.1 Planctomycetaceae bacterium
ATCCTCGTCCTTGGCGTTGGCCTTCGCCAGCGCCGCCAGGATCCCCTGCTGCTGCGCTTGCAGGGACGAGGCGGTGGCGATCACGGGCCATCCCACCGCGACGGCGGCCCCGACGACCAGCAGCGTCAGGGCCACGCGGACCCGCGCGGACGCCTGCCGGTCCTGCAGCCAGCGGTGGAACCGGCGCAGCAGCGCGATCACGTGCCGCCGCCCCCGGAGAGCAGGTCATCGATCACGGACTGGTCGACGGCGCCGGGCTTGGCCGGCGCCGCGAGCGCCGCGGGCCTGGCGGCGGGAGCAGCGGCGGGAGCAGGCGATGCAGGCGCGGAAGCCGCGGGCTTCGCCGCGGGCGCGGCACCGCCCACCAGTTCGGACAGCACCTCGGCCGCGGGGCCGCTCGGCACGGGCGCGGGGACCGCGGCCGCCGCCGGCGCCGGCTGCGTGCGCTCCAGGTCCTGGATGAGCTGTGCGCCGTCGCCCTGCGAATCGCCGCGCAGGAAGGCCGCGGTGGGGCCACCGGACTGCGCACCGCTGGTGACCGCCTGCTCGGCGCGCGCCTGCGCGACGATCTCGAGGAACAGGTCCTCGAGCCGCTGCCGCGGTGCGGCGACGCGCTCGATTCCGACGTGCTGGGAGGACGCCAGCACCTGCTCGAGGCGCGCCACGGTCTCGGGCGCCAGGCGAGGCGTGGTGATGACGGTGCGGCCGGTGTCCTCGAGGAGCTCGTCGACGGTGCCCTGGCGGCGGATGCGCCCGCCGTACAGGATCACCATGCGGTCGCAGACGTCCTGCACGTCATCCAGGTTGTGGCTGGAGAGCAGGATCGTCTTGCCGCGGCGGCCCAGGTCGAGCAGCAGGTCCTTGACCTGGCGCGAGCCCAGCGGGTCCAGGCCCGAGGTCGGCTCGTCCAGGATCAGCAGGTCGGGGTCGTTGATCAGCGCCTGCGCGATGCCCAGGCGGCGCGCCATGCCCTTGGAGAACTCGCCGACCGCGCGGTTCGCCACGTGCGTCAGGCCGACCATCTCCAGCAGCTCGCCGATGCGGCGTGCGCGCACGGAGCGCTCCAGGCCGAAGAGCTTCGCGTAGAAGTCGAGCGTCTCCTCCGGCGTCAGGAAGCGGTACATGTAGCTCTCCTCGGGGAGGTAGCCGATGCGCTTCTTCACGTCGACGTCGCTGGGATCCTTGCCGAAGACGAGCAGCTGGCCGCGCGTCTTGTGCAGCAGGCCCAGGATCATCTTGATCGTGGTGCTCTTGCCGCTGCCGTTGGGGCCGAGAAGGCCGAAGATCTCGTCGCGGCGGATCTCGAAGTCGATGCCGTCGACGGCCACCGCCTTCTGGCGCATCCAGAAGTCGCTGAAGACCTTCGTCAGGCCGACGGCTTCGACGATGCGGTCGGCTGCTGCTGGGTTGGCCATGGCGTCACCTCGCCGCGTCAGTCGCGGCCGAAGCCCTTCGACGCGTCGCGCTCCAGGCGACGGCCGGGGCCGTTGATCTCGATCTGGCGGCTGTTGAGCATGGTCGGGCCGACGGTGTTGGCCGACTCGGCGGCGCCCTTGCGGCGCTCGACCTCCTCGCGCCGGCGGGCCTGCATGATGTCGGGCGAGCTCTCGATCGCCAGCCGTAGCGGGCCGCCGTCCTCGGGCGCCGAGATCACCTCGGCGGTGCGCGAGGCCAGCACGTCGCGCAGCGCGTCCAGCCAGAGCTTGCGGACCAGCTGCTGGGGGTTCTCGCGGTACGACGACATCAGGCCCTGCAGGCGGCGCGCCTCCTTGCCCAGCGTGGACTGCACCGCCCCCTGCTGCGACTGCGCACGGGCGATGATCGCGGACGTCTCGCCGACCGCGTCACGGTCCTCGAGCTTCGTGCCGAGCTCGGACAGCACGGCGTCGGCGGCCGCCAGGTCGCCCCGGGTCAGCTCCGCCTCGTAGCGCTCGATGAGCGAGACCAGCGATGCGTAGCCGGGGCCCGCCATGCCCACCAGCGTGTTGTTCGCCTCCTGCTGGGCCTTCTCGACGGCCAGCTTGCCCGCCTCGCGCGACTCCTGCACGCGGCTGTACGCGTTGCGCACGGCAAGCGGCGCGACGCGCTCCGAGATGACGACGTTGCCCAGCGTGACGCCGGACTTCATCGCGTCCAGCACCTGCTGCGACTTCAGGCGCACCACCTGCGCGACCTGGTCGCGCGTGTCGAGCAGCTCGGCCAGCGTGCTCTGCGCGGCGGTCTGCACCATGCCGCGGCGCACGGCGGCGCGGACGACGTTGCGCAGGCTCTCGGGGCGCAGCTCGGCCAGCGTGCGCACCGAGTCCTCGACCACGTACTCGGCGGTGATGCGCACGTGCGCCAGGTCGCCCTCGGCGGTGATCAGCGAGCCGTCCTGCCCCGGGCGGATCGGGTTGCCGGTGTCGGCGGCGGCCGTCGCCTGGTCCAGCGTCATGTTGGCGCCGTACTTGGGCCAGAAGTCGCTCGTCAGCTCGACGGCGTCCTTCTGCGGCAGCAGCACGACCTCGCCGGCGGGGTACGGCCAGAACGGAAGCAGGCCGGGGACGACCTGCTCGGAGCCGGGCTCGCCCACGATGCGGCCGAAGAACGTCTTGACGCCCGTCTGGCCTTCCTTCACCTGCTGGAAGCCGCTGAACAGGAAGACCACGACCAGCACGACGATCGCCGCCTGCAGCACGCGGTAGCTCAGGCGAAGCGCCTCGGCCAGCGACTGGTTGGCGGGGTCCATCGCCTGCCGCATGGCGGCCTGCGCGCCGGCGGACTCGGTGACCGTGAACTGCGCGCTCGCGCCGCGGCGCGGGGCCTCGGGCGCGCCCTCCTCGGGCACCTGGTCGCTGGGCTGGTTGCTTGGCTGCGTCATGGGCGCTCCGGTGAAGTGCTCACTTCTTGGCGTCGCCGCGCGAAGGCTGCGGGATGCCCTTGGCATCGGCCGGGGCGTCCAGGTCCACCAGGTGGAACGGGGCGCGGGTCGTGTCCATGATGTAGGTCGTGTTGCCCGAGAGC
>CANHFL010000308.1 GCA_947459855.1 Planctomycetaceae bacterium
CTGCGTGCTGCGCGCTCCAGTCGGCCACCGAGGCCTCGGGCTGGCCAGCGATGCGCAGCAGGAAGTCCGTGCCCTCGAGCAGCTGGTCGATGCGTGCACGGCCCGCGCGCTCCTGGCCCTTCTGCATGCGGACGAGCACGTCCTCCATGTGGTGCGCCACGCCGACCGCGGCATCCAGTCCGATGATCCGCGCCGCGCCCTTCAGCGAGTGCGCCGCACGCATGAGCGGCGTGATGATGCCCAGGTCGTCGGGTGCGCCTTCCAGCTTGAGCAGCCCGTCGCTCAGCGCGGCGCAGTGCGTCTCCGCCTCGGCCCGGAAGAGCTCGTGCATCGAGAACCCGCCCAGGTCGCTCATGACGTGGCCCCCCTGAACAGCGCGTAGAGCCGCGCGGGCTCCAGGACGACGACCTCGCCCACGGTGGTGGACGCCAGCGCGCCCACGCACCCCGAGCGCGACGCCGTCACCGTGACCGGCGGCGCTCGGAACGCGTTCGCTGGGACGTCCAGCACGCCCTCGATCATGTCGGCCTCGAACGCCCAGCGGTCGCGGCCCGTGCCCAGGACGACCATCACGCGGCGTTCGGGCAGCTCGTGCGGGGGCAGGCCGAGCGCCGCCTCCAGCGAGACGACCAGCAGCAGCTCGCCCTCGTGGTTCGCGATTCCGCGGAACACGGCGTTCGTCCGGTGCGGCACGCGATGCACCTGCGTCGCGGACACCACCTTGGCGGCGTCGACGGCGGGCACGCCGAAGAGCTCGGCCCCGCGGCGGAACGCCAGCAGGCTGCGCCGTGCACGCGAGCGCGCCTCGAGCGGGGCGGCCAGCTCCGCGGTCGCGCGGTCCAGGTCGGCGTCGGACAGCGGCCGCGACATCAGCTCGGCAAGGCCGCGGCCCTCCTGCGCGGCGGGTGCCGCCAGAGCGTGGCGCGGGTCGTCGGGGCGCGGTGCGATCGCGTTCATCCGGCCTCCTTGGCCGCGCGGGCACGGTAGCGATGCGCCAGGCCGGCATCCCCGCGGCTGTCGGCCAGCAGCGCCAGGTGCAGCAGTGCCTCGACGTGGTCGGGGTCGAGATACAGCACCTGGCGCAGGAACCGCTCGGCCCCGGCGACGTCGCCGCGCGCGGCATGCAGCGTGCCCAGGAGCTCCAGCAGTCCCGTGCTGCGGTCACCGCTCCGGTGCAGGCCGTCGGCGATCGCCAGCGCTTCGTCCACGCGTCCGAGGTTGGCCGCGCGGCGCGCATCGTCCAGGCCGGGGGGCAGGGCGGCGGGCCGCTCGGCGGGGGCTGGGGGCGCCGCTCGCTGCGTGGACGCCGCGCGCGTGCCGGTGACGGCGGTGCGCCCCGCGCCCGTGGACGCCACGCGCGCAGCCGCGTGCGGCTCGGCGCCCGGTCGCATGCCCGCGGTCGCCCGGTCGAATGCGAACGTGCCGCCGGCCACCGGCGTGACCTGCTCGTGCAGCCCGAACACGCCCGCCGGCTCCGCGTGGCCCAGGAACAGCATCCCGTCGGCAGCCAGCAGCTGGATCAGGCGCGCGCCGATCGCGCGGCGTGCCTCGGCCGAGAGGTAGATCGCCAGGTTCCGGCACCAGACGCCGTCGCAGCTCCCTGCAGGGAAGGGGGCCAGTGCCTCGGGCGCGATGCCCTCTTCGAAGCGGATGCGGGCCAGCACCTCGGGCGACACCGAGACGCCCGATGCATCGACGTGCAGCCACGGCGCGGCCCACGCCGGCGGCGCATCGCGCAGCGCCATCCTGCCCCAGCGCCCGGCGCGCGCGACGGCCAGCGCCGACGGGTTCGGGTCGATCGCCGTCACCGCGATCGACCCGGGCGCCACGCCCGCCGACAGCGCCGCCATCACGATGCATGCGGGCTCGGCGCCGGTCGCGCACGCCACGGACAGCGCGCGGAACGGTCGATCGCGCCGCTCGGCAAGACGCGTGCGCAGCAGCTCGTACGACGCGGGGTAGCGGAAGAGCCACGTCTCGGGCACCGTGACCAGTTCGCGCAGCCGCGAGCGCTCCTCGGGGCTGCGCTCGACCAGCGCGGCGTACTCGTCCAGCGTGCCGCACCGGCTGGCACGGGCGCGCTCGTCGACGATCGTGCGGATCGCCGTGGGCGCCGCCAGGCCCGCGTCGATCCGCGCGTGCGCGCGCAGCGATTCCGAGATGCGGTCGAGCGGCGGGACGTTCATGCCGCGCCTCCGGCCAGCTCGCCGCCGGCCGGCGCGGCAAGCTGCGGGTTCGCGGCCGCCAGCGCCAGGGGGTCCAGCACCTGCACGGCCTCGCCGCCGTGCTGCAGCACCGCGCCCAGCCAGGGCACCACGCCGGCGCCAGAGCGCCAGCCGCCTTCCTGCTCAAGCGCCACGGCGTCCAGCACGCGGTCGACCGCCAGCGCGAACCGCGCCCGCGCACCGCCTTGCGCGATCCCGGTGTCCACCAGCAGCACGCGCGCGCCGAGGGTGCGTTGCACCGGAGCCGTGCCCGAGAGCAGCATCGCCGCGTCGACCATCGGGACCAGCTCGCCGTGCACGTCGATCACGCCGCTCAGCCAGGGCGGGGTGCCCGGCACCGGCCGCGCGCGCACCAGCGGATGCACGGCCTGGATCCACGACGCATCGAGCGCGTAGCTGGAGCCTGCGGCCGTGAACACGAAGGTGCGCATCGCGTGGGTCCTTCGCGGTCAGGTGCGGAGGTGGAACGCCGCGATCGCGGTCCGGAGCGTGCCGATCGCCTTCTGAAGGTCCTCGGCGGCACGGCCGAACTCGCGTACGGCGTCCGCAGAGCCCTTCGCGCCGGAGCTCAGGCTGCCCATCGCGTCGGAGATCTGCGCGGCGCCGGCGGCCTGGCTCTGCATGCCCTGTCGGACGGTGCCGAAGCTGCGGGTGCTCTCGTCGACGCGTCCGATGATCTCGGACATGCTGCGACCGATGCCGCGCACATCCCCCACGTTGCGACGCACCTGGTCGCTGAAGCGGTCCATCTCCATCACGCCGCTCGAGACGGCGCC
>CANHFL010000309.1 GCA_947459855.1 Planctomycetaceae bacterium
GCAGCACCACGGCGACGAACGGCCCGAGCGACATCGCCAGCACCGCGGTCGATGCCGCGCGCGGCGCCTCGGCGCGCGCAAGGTCCGCGGCGTCGGGATCGCCGCTCGCCACCACCGACGCCATCACCTCGAGCCCGCACTCCGGGCAGCGGCGCAGCACGTGCGCGCCCGCCAGGTCGTAGCGGCATCGCGCGCATGCAAGATGCGCGTCCAGCACGGGTCCGTCGTCGGATGGATGCGTGCGCAGGGCCATGGGGAGCCGAACGATATACTTCGGCGCCGCTCCCGGCAGGAATTCACGCCAATGGCCGCACACGCCGCGCTCACGCGCCTCCGCGACAACATCGCCAGCGTCTACATGGGCAACCGCCAGGCGGTGGACCGGCTGGTGGCCTGCCTGCTGGCCCGCGGCCACGTGCTGATCGAGGACGTCCCCGGCGTCGGCAAGACGGTGCTTGCGAACGCGCTGGCGCGCAGCCTGGACTGCACGTTCAGCCGCATCCAGTGCACCCCGGACCTGCTGCCCTCGGACATCACCGGCGTCAGCGTCTACCACCGCGAACGCGACAGCTTCGAGTTCAAGCGCGGGCCGGTCTTCGCCAACGTGGTCCTGGCGGACGAGATCAACCGTGCCACGCCGCGCACGCAGAGCGCGCTGCTCGAGGCGATGGCCGAGGGCACCGTGAGCGCCGACGGCCACGTGCTGCCGCTGCCGGCGCCGTTCATCGTGGTGGCGACGCAGAACCCCTACGAGTTCGAAGGCACGTACTTCCTGCCCGAGAACCAGCTGGACCGCTTCCTGATGCGCATCTCGCTGGGCTACCCCAGCCCCGACGACGAGAGCCGCATCCTGCACAAGCAGCCCGCGCGCACCACGCTGCGCGACCTTCGCCCGGTGACCACGGCGCAGGAGGTCGCGGAGCTGCAGGCCGCCGTCGACGCGGTGCGCATGGACCAGTCGCTGGTCGACTACGTGATCGCGCTGGCCGCGGCCACCCGCAGCCATGAGGAGCTGCAGGTCGGCATCAGCCCGCGCGGGTCGCTGGCGCTGGCGCAGGCCGCGCGCGCCACCGCGCTGATGGCCGGCCGCGACCACTGCGTGCCCGAGGACATCGTCTCGAACGTGCTGTCCGTCTGCGCGCACCGCGTGATCAGCCGCACCTACATGCACCAGGGCGACACGCTGACCACGCGCCGCATCCTGCAGCAGGTGCTCGAGCAGGTGCCCAGCCCGTCATGAACCGCCGCGCCGTCGTCCTCCTCTCGGGCGGCATGGACAGCGCCGTGGTGCTCGCGCACCTGGTGCGCGGCGGCCACGAGGCGCACGCGCTGAGCTTCGACTACGGCCAGCGGCACCGGCACGAGCTGGCCTGCGCCGCGCGCGTCGCGCGCCAGGTTGGCGCGGCCTCGCACCGCGTGGCGTCGATCGACCTGCGCGCGTTCGGCGCCAGCGCGCTGACCGCCGACATCGCGGTGCCGAAGGACCGCGACGTCGCGCACTCGCACGACATCCCCGTCACCTACGTGCCCGCGCGCAACACCGTCTTCCTCTCGCACGCGCTCGCGATGGCCGAGGCGATCGAGGCCTGCCACATCGGGATCGGCGTGAACGCGGTCGACTACTCGGGCTACCCCGATTGCCGGCCGGCGTTCGTCGAGGCCTTCGAACGCCTGGCCAACCTGGCCACGCGCGCGGGCGTCGAGGCCACCGAGCGCGGCGGCCGCTGGATGACCGTGCACACGCCGCTCCTGGACCTGAGCAAGGCGCAGATCGTGCGCCGTGCGGTGGAGCTGGGCGTCGACCTCTCGCTGACCTCCAGCTGCTACGACCCGTCGCCCGAGGGCCGCGCCTGCGGCCGCTGCGACGCCTGCCAGCTGCGGGCGCGTGGGTTCGCGGACGCCGGCCTGCCGCCGGAGGCCTGAACCGGTCCCGCGCGCCCGGCCCCGGCGCCGCCTGCACCGTCCGCATGTCCCCGGGGGCCCCGCGGCGGCAATCCCCCCGGTGGAACCCGCGTTCCGCCGCCGATGCCCAGCGCACCCGACCCCCACCTCCGCCTGACCCCGCCGCCGGGTGCCATGCCGGACGCCGCGGACGTCTTCGCGATCCTGGTGCGCGAGCACGCGGAGCGCCTGCTGGTCTACCTGCGCGCGACCGTGCCCTCGTCGGCGGTCGACGACCTGTTCCAGGACACCGTGCTGGTGGCGTGGCGCCGCCTGCCCGACTACGACCGCACGCGTCCGTTCGGCGCGTGGCTGCGCGGCATTGCGCGCAACCTGGTGATGGACCACCGCAGCCGCATGCACCGCGAGCGGCCCACCGACGACGCGATCCTGGACGGCATCGACCGCCGCGCGCAGGAGATGGACGGCATGGACCGCGAGGAGGTCCGCGCGCGCATCGCGGCGCTGGACGAGTGCGTGGCCGCGCTGCCGGACGAGTACCGCACCGTGATCCACCTGGCCTACCGGCTGGACGCGCCGGTGGCGCGGATCGCGGCCGAGGTCGGCGCCACGGTCGAGGCGACCAAGAAGCGCCTGCAGCGCGCGCGCGGCATGATCGCCGCGTGCATCGAATCGAAGGGAGCGACGGCATGAACGGACCAGACCGCTTCGGGCACGAGGAGACGGCGAACGACCGCTGGGTGGGCGCGATGCTCGACTCGGCGCGGCACGGCGATGCGGCCGGGGCCGACGCGCGCGTCGATCGTGCGGTGCGCGAGCTCCGTGCCGGCATGGCAGCCCGGGCCCCGCGCGCCGGCCGCCGCGCCGGCTGGTGGCGCGCGCCGCTGGCCGCGGCGGCGTCGATCGCGGTGATCGCCGGCGCGGCGCTGCTCTTCGACCCGCGGCCGGCCTCGGCCAGCGCGCTGCTGCAGGCCGCACGCGTGGCCGAGCAGGCGGACGGCGACCGCCGCTACCGTCTCGAGCTGGTCTTCCCGGCGCACCCGGGCAGGGGAGAGTCCTCCGCACCGCGCGCCACCGGCACGCTGGACATCCGCGACC